>NZ_JBHYUU010000004.1:0-114899 GCF_042749955.1 Kitasatospora sp. NPDC059462
TTTTATATAATAACATCCTCACACCCCAACCCCCCCCCCCCCCCCCGCCGCCCCCCCCCCCCCCGCGCGGCGGGGGGGGGGGGGCCCCACGCCGTGGAGCGGCACTTCACCTGACCCGGGTCGCCAGGGGGCGGCCCGCGCACCCAAGGGGGATCCACCCATGAGCACGCTTCGTCGTCTTGCCGTGGTCGCCGTGTCGACGGCGGTCGTCTCGGCGGCCTACGTGGCCACCGCCGCCGGCGCCTTCGCCGGAAGCATCGGCAACTGCCCCTGACGGGGCACCACGGGCGCGGACCCGGGCCGTCCACCGATGCGGTGGGCGGCCCGCCGTGCGTCCGGTGGCCGGAATTGACCGGTGCGGGTTTCCGCGGAGGCGGCCTCAGGTGGCGGGGAGGGGCGAGGGGCCGGCCCGGCGTGCTGGTCCGGTCCGTCCCGCGGACTCGGCCCCGGCGGCGCCCTCGAAGGCCGTTCCGCCGACCGGGGCCGCAGGGGTGACGTGCTCGGGGCGGGCGGTCCACTCGCGGCCGCCCTCGGGCGGGCGGAGGTAGTGCTCACCGCCGATGGTGTCCATGTAGATGCCGGTGCGTCCGGTCCTGGTGTCGAGGACGGATTCCCCCACGCGCGGCCGGTAGGCCGCGGCGGCGCGCTTTCGGATGCTCACCGCGCTGCTCCTTGCTGCTCCGGTGCGGGCGCGGCGACGGGTGGCGGCCGGCCCTGGTCGCTGTCGTGGCTTGGCTTGGTTCGGCACTGCTCGGCGACTACCCAGCATCTCTAGAGAAGCTAATATCTCTAGAGATGTCAACGGTCGAACCGGTCCTATCGGCTTACCGCAGACCGAAGGCGCGCCTACGATTTCCGGCGAGGGACGAGGGAGACGGCGATGGTCGGCAGCAGCAGTGGCGAGAAGCAGCCCAAGTACCAACGGATCGCCGACAGCCTGAAGGCGGCCATCGACGCCGGCGAGTACCGCGCGGGCGACCGGCTCCCCGGCGAGAACGACCTGATGGACACCTACGACGTCGCCCGGATGACCGCCCGCCAGGCGCTCGGCGTGCTGCAGAGCGAGGGCATCGCCGAGGCCCGCCGCGGGGCGGGCGTCTTCGTCCGGGACTTCCGGCCGCTGCGCCGGCGCGGCATCCAGCGGCTCGCCCAGGGCCAGTGGGGCTCGGGCCGCTCGATATGGTCGGCCGACATCGACCGCCGCAGCCTCGTCGTCGACCAGGTCTCGGTGAGCGAGCGGGGCGCGCCCGAACACGTGGCCCGGGTGCTCGGCGTGGACCCGGGCGAGCCGATGTGCGTCCGGCACCGGCGCTTCGTCCTGGACGGCAAGCCGGTCCTGCTGTCGACCTCCTACCTGCCGGCCGGCCTGGTCGCGGGCACCGCCATCACCCGTGAGGACACCGGCCCCGGCGGCACCTACGCCCGGCTGGCCGAGATCGGCGCCAAGCCCGTCCACTTCCGCGAGGAGGTCCGCTCCCGGATGCCCAGCGCCGACGAGTCCGCCCGCCTCGACCTCTCCGCCGGCACCCCGGTCATCCTCATCTGCCGCACCGCCTTCGCCGACGAGGGCCAGGTCGTCGAGCTGAACGAGATGACCCTGGACGCCGCCTCCTACGTCCTTGAGTACGACTTCGACGCCTGACGGCGCACGACCGTCACCGGTAGTGGTAGCGGGCCTTGAGGATCTTCACTTCCTTCTCGTCCGCCCGGTAGACGAGGCGGTGCTCGTCATCGATCCTGCGCGACCAGTAGCCCGCGAGGTCGCCCTTCAAGGGCTCCGGTTTGCCGATCCCGCTGAACGGGTCGCGCTGGATCTCGCCGATCAGGCGGGCGATCCGCTGCGCGGTCCTCCGGTTCGAGCCCAGCCAGAACAGGAAGTCCTCCCAGGCGTCCGGATCGAAGTGGACGCTCCTCACACCTCACCCGCCAGGGCTTCCAACTCCTCCATGGTCCGGGTGACGCCCGGATCGCCCGCCCTGTCGCGGGCGACGGCCGCCATGAGGCGCTGGGCGTTCGCGGGGGAGCGCAGCAGGTAGATCGTCTCCTGCCAGGAGTCGTAGTCCTCGGCGGACATCAGGACGGCGTCACCGCCCCTGGAGGTGATCCTTATCGGGACGTGGTCGTCGTTGACCTTCTTGATCAGGGGAAAGAGCTGCGTGCGTGCGTCGCTGGCGCTGATCGTCATCGGTGTGCCCTCCTCGGACGGCTGATCCCGTACCACAATGGTACGGGTTTCCGGTACGGGGTGCGAGGCCGAATCCGGGTGGGAACGGGCCCGCCCCGGGCGCGGGGGGCGGCCGGGGCGGGGGCGGTGTGCGGGGGAGGGCTACTCCTTGGAGCGGACGCGGAGGTTGGTGATCAGCGGGCCCTCGGTGGTCTCGCGGAAGAAGTCGTTGCCCTTGTCGTCGACCACGATGAAGGCCGGGAAGTCCTCGACCTCGATGCGCCAGACGGCCTCCATGCCGAGCTCGGCGTACTCCAGGACCTCGACCTTCTTGATGCAGTCCTGGGCGAGGCGGGCGGCGGGGCCGCCGATGGAGCCGAGGTAGAAGCCGCCGTGCTGGGCGCAGGCGTCGGTGACCTGCTTGGAGCGGTTGCCCTTGGCGAGCATGACCATCGAGCCGCCGGCCGCCTGGAACTGGTCGACGTAGGAGTCCATCCGGCCGGCCGTGGTGGGGCCGAAGGAGCCGGAGGCGTAGCCCTCGGGGGTCTTGGCCGGGCCGGCGTAGTAGACCGGGTGGTCCTGGAGGTACTTGGGCATGCCCTCGCCGGCGTCCAGGCGCTCCTTGATCTTGGCGTGGGCGATGTCGCGGGCGACGACCAGGGTGCCGGTGAGCGAGAGGCGGGTCTTCACCGGGTACTTGGAGAGCTCGGCGCGGATCGCGGACATCGGCTGGTCGAGGTCGATGCGCACCACGCCGTCGTCGCCCCCGGCGGAGCCGCTGACCAGCAGGGCCTCGTCGGTGGTGTCCGGCAGGTACTTCGCCGGGTCGGTCTCCAGCTGCTCCAGGAAGACGCCCTCGGCGGTGATCTTGCCGAGCGCCTGGCGGTCGGCCGAGCAGGAGACGGCCATCGCGACGGGCAGCGAGGCACCGTGGCGCGGGAGGCGGACGACGCGCACGTCGTGGCAGAAGTACTTGCCGCCGAACTGGGCGCCGATGCCGATCTTCTGGGTCAGCTCGGTGACCTTGGCCTCCAGCTCCAGGTCGCGGAAGCCGTGGCCGGTCTTCGCGTCGCCGGAGGTCGGCAGGTTGTCCAGGTAGTGCGCGGAGGCGTACTTGGCGGTCTTCAGCGCGAACTCGGCGCTGGTGCCGCCGATCACGATCGCCAGGTGGTACGGCGGGCAGGCGGCGGTGCCCAGCGAGCGGATCTTCTGCTCCAGGAACGCGAGCATGCTGGCCTCGTTCAGGATCGCCTTGGTCTCCTGGTAGAGGTACGACTTGTTGGCGGAGCCGCCGCCCTTGGCCATGAAGAGGAACTTGTAGGCGTCGCCGTCGGTGGCGTACAGCTCGATCTGCGCCGGCAGGTTGTTGCCGGTGTTCTTCTCGTCCCACATGGTCACCGGGGCCATCTGGGAGTACCGCAGGTTCAGCTTGGTGTACGCGTCGTAGACGCCGCGCGCGACGGCGGCCTCGTCGCCGCCCGCGGTGAGCACGTTCTGGCCGCGCTTGCCCATGACGATCGCGGTGCCGGTGTCCTGGCACATCGGCAGGATGCCGCCGGCCGAGATGTTGACGTTCTTCAGCAGGTCCAGCGCGACGAAGCGGTCGTTCGGGCTGGCCTCCGGGTCGTCCAGGATGCGGCGCAGCTGGGCGAGGTGGGCGGGGCGCAGGTAGTGCGAGATGTCGTGCATCGCCTCGGCGGTGAGCAGCCGCAGGGCCTCGGGCTCCACCTGGAGGAAGGTGCGTCCGCCGGCCTCGAAGGTGGAGACGCCTTCGGAGGTGAGCTTGCGGTAGGGGGTCGGGTCAGCGCCCAGGGGGAGCAGGTCGCTGTACTCGAAGTCCGGCGTGGGAGCCATGGGGGCGGTCCTTAGGTGTCCAGTGTTGCCGGTGTTCCGGCTGCGTCGGCGAAGCACCCTGGAGGGGCGAAAGCACCCTCAAGGGTAGGACCCGCCGATATCCCGCACGCGGGAAGGTCCGCCTGCGTGACCAGGGTCACCCGGGGGCGGTACGGGGGTTGCCCCGTTGACTAGGCTTGCCCCCGTGGACAACTCGCCGTCGAAGGACCCGCAGGACCAGCAGATGGACGATCAGGGGCAGGGGCCCGTACCGATGACCAAGCCCGCGGCGGCGCCGCCCGCGCGGGCCGCGCACGCCCCGGTGGCGGAGGCCGAGATGCGGGCCTCGGACGCCGACCGCGAACGGGTGGCGGAGCTGCTGCGCGACGCCTACGCCGAGGGGCGGCTGGACGTCGAGGAGCACGCCGAGCGGATCGAGGCGGCCTACGCGGCCAAGACCCTGGGCGACCTCGTGCCGCTGACCCGGGACCTCCCGGTGCACCGCGAGGTCTCCTTCGAGAAGCCGCCGCTGGGCGGCCCGGAGCAGGCGGCCGGCCCGCGGCCGGAGGGCCCGGTGCGGCTGCCGGCCCGCAACGAGGCGCCGACCATGCTGGCGGTCTTCGGCGGCTCCTCCCGCAAGGGGCGGTGGCGGGTGGGTTCCCACCTGCGGGCCGTGGCGATCTTCGGCGGGGTGGAGATCGACCTGACCGACGCCGTCTTCGAGTCGCCCGAGGTGGTGATCGACGTGGTGGCGATCTTCGGCGGGGTGGAGGTCAAGGTGCCGGAGAACGTCAGCCTGCACGGCGGCGGCGTCGGCATCTTCGGCGGATTCGACGTCAAGGAGCAGACCGCGGCGGACCCGTACGCGCCGGTGGTGCGGGTGAAGGGCACCGCCGTGTTCGGTGGGTGCGAGGCCAAGCCGCGCCGGGGCAAGAAGCTCAAGGAGTGGGTGCGCAAGCAGCTCGGCGCCGACTGAGTCGCGCGTGCGGGACGGGCCCGGTGCCCGGTCGGAGGCAACTCCCGGCCGGGCACTTGTCGTTGCGGCGGGTGCAGGCTGTAGTCGTTTGCGTGCAGTGTGCATGAATCCCGCGGGCGCGGGGTAGTTCCTCTGGCACATCGCTTCTTGTACGGCTGCGTACCGGAGGCGGCCTGAGGCCGGCCCGGGGGTGTGAACGGGGGCCCGCAGCTGGGCATGGGAGCGAGCCTTCCCCGTGTCCGAGAGCCTCGTCAGGAGTACGGCCGTGCTGCATCCGATCGAGTCCCGCACCACCTCGTCCGCCGCCACCGCGCCGGCTGCCCCGTCGCCGGTCGCGCGGCCGTCCACCGCGGCCTCGCCGGTGCTCGCGGCCCAGCTGATGGAGCGGCGCCCGGCCCCGCAGTCGGCGGGCGAGGACAACCCGTGGCACACCGCCGCGGCCTGTCGGCGGGACGAGGTGGGCCTGTTCTTCGCGCCGTCCAAGGAGCCGACCGCGGCCCGGCTGTCGCGCGAGGAGCAGGCGAAGCAGGTGTGCGCCCGGTGCCCGGTGCTGCTGGACTGCCGGGAGCACGCGCTGGCGCAGCCGGAGCCGTACGGGGTCTGGGGCGGGCTGACGGCGGCCGAGCGCCGGGTGGTGCTGGCGCGGCGCCGCCGCCGCGACGTCGAGCTGCGCGAGGCGGCCCGGGTGCCTGGGGCGCGCGGACTGATCGCCGGGTGACGCCGGGGCGCCCGGCGGAGGACGTCCCCGAGGAGGACGCGCCGACGGGGGACGTCCCGGCGGAAGACGTCCCGGCGGAAGACGCACCGCGGTCCCGGCGAAGGGGGATTTCGCCGGGACCGCGGACCGTGTGGTGCGTCAGTTGGCGCGGTCGAAGTCGATCGCGCTGTAGGCCCGCAGCTTGGACAGCTTGTGGGTGGAGTGGATCTCCCGGATGGTGCCGCTCTTGGAACGCATCACCAGCGAGCTGGTGGTGGCGGTCTCCTGGCGGTAGTGCACGCCGCGCAGCAGCTCGCCGTCGGTGATGCCGGTGGCGACGAAGAACACGTTCTCGCCGCTGACCAGGTCGTCGGTGGAGAGCACCCGGTCGAGGTCGTGCCCGGCGTCCAGCGCCTTCTGGCGCTCGGCGTCGTCCTTGGGCCACAGCCGGCCCTGGATCACGCCGCCCATGCACTTCATCGCGCAGGCGGCGATGATGCCCTCGGGGGTGCCGCCGACGCCCATCAGCAGGTCGACGCCGGTGCCCTCGCGGGCGGCCATGATGGCGCCGGCGACGTCGCCGTCGGAGATGTACTTGATCCGGGCGCCCGCCTCGCGGATCTCCTGGATCAGGCCCTGGTGGCGCGGGCGGTCGAGGACGACCACGGTGACGTCCTCGACGGCGATGCCCTTGGCCTTGGCGACCCGGCGGATGTTGACGGCCGGCGGCGCGGTGATGTCGACGAAGTCGGCGGCCTCCGGGCCGGCGACCAGCTTGTCCATGTAGAACACGGCGCTCGGGTCGAACATGGTGCCGCGGTCGGCGACGGCCAGGACGGCGACCGCGTTGTTCATGCCCTTGGCGGTGAGGGTGGTGCCGTCGACCGGGTCCACCGCGACGTCGCACTCGGCGCCGGTGCCGTCGCCGACCCGCTCGCCGTTGTAGAGCATCGGGGCCTCGTCCTTCTCGCCCTCGCCGATGACGACGACGCCGTTCATCGAGACGGTGGAGACGAGGGTGCGCATGGCCCGGACGGCCGCGCCGTCGGCGCCGTTCTTGTCGCCGCGGCCGACCCAGCGGCCGGCCGCGAGCGCCGCGGCCTCGGTGACCCGGACGAGTTCGAGCGCGAGGTTCCGGTCGGGAGCCTCCGGCGCGACCTCCAGGGCGCTGGGCAGGTGGTGCGGGTACTGCGTGGTCATCGTCGTTACCTCTCTGTACGCGACGGCCAGTGAGCGCCCGACTACTGCCTGGTCGAACGCCGTGGTGAGGGTGTTGCGATCGTATCTGCCCCCGGCAGGGGTGTCTGTGGCGCGGTCCCCCCGCGGGGGCGGCGGGGGCTGGTTCCGCCCCCGTTCACCCGGACGCGGACACCCCGGGTGCGGGGGTGCGCGCCGCCATGAGTCACCATGTGGGGGTGGCTGGAGAGAGCAAGGGCATGAGGGGCCGGCAGACCGTACGGGACATGATCCTGTCGATGCTGGCCGTCGGCGTCGTGGTCTGGGTCGGGTACCTGTTCCTGCCGCACGACGCGGACGGCGACGGGGTCCGCACGGTGGAGTACTCGGTCGCCGCGGCCTCGGCGAAGCGGGCCGCGCCGTATCCGCTGCTCTCCCCGGAGGGCCTGCCGGCGCAGTGGCGGGCCACCTCGGTGACCTACAACCCGGCGTCGATGAGCGGCGGCAAGGGCAACGCCTGGCACCTGGGCTTCGTCACCCCCTCCGGCCAGTACGCGGCCGTGGAGCAGAGCGACGCCGCGCCCGAGGACATGCTCAAGGCGGCCGTGGCCGGCGGCAAGCCGGACGGCACCGCGGAGGTCGCCGGGCAGACCTGGGAGCGGGTGCAGGGCCCCAAGGCGCGGGCGCTCACCGTGCAGTCCGGCGGCGCGACGACCGTGCTGACCGGCACCGCCTCCTACGAGGAGCTGGCCGAGCTGGCGCAGGCGCTGAAGTAGGCCGGTTTCCGCCCGGGGAGCGGAGACCTCCGCTCCCCGGGCGCCCCGTGGAGGGCGAACGCGGAAGGGCCCCGCACACCTCGTGTGCGGGGCCCTCGCGCTGTCCGTCCGGACCGGGATCAGACGGTGGTGACGACCTCGTCGTAGGCCAGGCGCGGGGAGCGCGGGTACCAGGCGTTCTCGCCCGGCTTGCCGATGTTCACCACGGCCAGCACGGAGTGCTCGCCGTCACCGAAGAACTCCTTGTTGATGCCCTCGGCGTCGTAGCCGGTCATCGGGCCGGCGGCCAGGCCGGCGGCGCGCACGCCGATGATGAAGTAGCCGGCCTGCAGGGCGCCGTTCATCGCGGCCGAGGACTCACGGGCCGGACGCTCGGCGAAGAAGTCCTTGGCGCCGGGGAAGTGCGGGAAGACGGTCGGCAGCTCCTCGTGGAACTCGTTGTCCACGGCCAGGATGGCGGTCAGCGGGGCGGCGGAGGTCTTGGCCTTGTTGCCCTCGCCGAGGTGCTGGACCAGGCGCTCGCGGGCCTCGGCCGAACGGACCAGGACGACGCGCAGCGGCTGCTGGTTCATGGCGGTCGGGCCGAACTTCACCAGCTCGTAGATCGCCTGGACCTGCTCGTCGGAGACCGGCTCGTCGGTGAAGGTGTTGGCGGTGCGGGCCTCGCGGAACAGCAGGTCCTGGGCGGCGGCGTCGAGAACCAGGGCGTCGGTGGTCATGTCTTTGCACCTCAAGGAGGAAGGAGAACGGTGGGGTCCGTTTGTCGGTACGACCGGCCGGGGCCGGTCACCAGGTCCCAACATGGATGAACCTTCAACTGTTCCCCCTTCCGGATGTGACCTGCATCACACCCTCGGGGTCGCGGCCCCGCTCCCGGGTCAGCCCTGCGGCGGGGCCGCCTCCTCGGCGGCCAGCGCGGCGTCCAGCCGCTCCCGCGCGCCGTCCAGCCAGCGCTGGCAGACCTTCGCCAGCTGCTCGCCGCGCTCCCACAGCGCCAGCGACTCCTCCAGCGAGGTGCCGCCGTTCTCCAGCTGCCGGACCACCTCCAGCAGCGCGTCCCGGGCGTGCTCGTAGCCCAGCGCGTCGTCCGCGGTCGGGGTCCGCACGGCGGCGGCCGCCGCGTCCTGCTCCTGATCTGCCATGCCAGCCAGCGTAGGGGGCCGGACCGACAGCGCGGACCGGCGACCCGGCGCGCCGCCGCCCGGCCGCCCGCCGCTCAGCCGCCCGCCACCGTGACGTCGAAGCCGCCGCCCGCCACCCGGGCGTGCAGCGCCTCGCCCGGCGCGGCCTGCGCCGGATCGGTCACCACCGTGCCGTCGCCCCGCTGCAGCACCGCGTAGCCGCGCTCCAGGGTGGCCGCCGGGGAGAGCGCCACCACCCGGGCCAGAGTGTGCCCGAGATCGCTCTGCGCGTGGTCCAGCCGGTGGCGCAGGGTGCGCCGGGCCCGCTCCAGCAGCCCGTCCACCTCCTGTCCGCGCCCGTCCAGCATCCGCTGCGGCGCGGCCAGCACCGGGCGGCTGCGCACCCCGTCCAGGCCGTGCTGCTCGCGCTCCACCCGGGCCAGCACGTGCCGCCGGGCCCGGTCGCGCAGCTGGCGGACCTTGGCCAGCTCCTCGCCGACGTCCGGGACCACCCGTTTGGCGGCGTCGGTCGGGGTGGAGGCGCGCAGGTCGGCGACGAAGTCCAGCAGCGGCTGGTCCGGCTCGTGGCCGATCGCGCTCACCACCGGCGTCCGGGCGGCCGCGACCAGCCGCACCAGGCCCTCGTCCGAGAACGGCAGGAGGTCCTCGACGCTGCCGCCGCCCCGGGCCACCACGATCACGTCCACCTCGGGGTGCTCGTCCAGCTCCCGGACGGCCGCGCTCACCCGCTCCACCGCGCTGACGCCCTGCACCGGCACGTTGCGGATCTCGAAGCGGACGGCCGGCCAGCGCCGCCGGGCGTTCTCCAGGACGTCCCGCTCGGCCGCCGAGCCCCGGCCGGTGACCAGGCCCACGCACTGCGGCAGGAACGGCAGCGGCTTCTTGCGGTCCGCGGCGAACAGGCCCTCGCCGGCCAGCCGCCGCTTCAGCTGCTCCAGCCGGGCCAGCAGCTCGCCCAGCCCGACCAGCCGGATCTCGGCGGCCCGCAGCGAGAGCTGGCCGCGCGCCGCGTACCACTCCGGCTTGGCGTGCACGATCACCCGCGAGCCCTCCTGCACCGCGTCCGCGACCTGGTCGAAGACGGAGCGGAAGCACGTCACGGTCAGCGAGACGTCGGCCTGCGGGTCGCGCAGCGTCAGGAACACCACGCCCGCTCCCGGACGCCGGCTGAGCTGGGTGATCTGCCCCTCCACCCAGACCGCGCCGAGCCGGTCGACCCAGCCCCCGATCAGCGCGGAGACCTTGCCGACCGGGAGCGGCGCTTCGGGAGAGCTGGGGTTGGCCATGCGTACGAGGCTATCGGCGTCCGCCGACAGCGGAAGCCCGCCGCCCGAGCAGCACCAGCAGCCCCACCGCCAGCCAGACCAGGCCCACCACCTGCGCGGTGCCCGAGGCCTCGGCCACCACCGCGCCGATCACCGCCACGCCCAGCACCGGCACCAGCACGTCCGCCACCCGGTTGCGGGAGCGGTGCTTCACCGCGTACCAGCCCACCACCGAGGCGTGCAGCAGGGTGAACGCGGTGAGCGCGCCGATGTTCACCACCGAGGTCAGCCGGTCGAGACCGTCGTCCCGGTTCGCCGCCCAGACTGCCGCCGCCAGGGTGACCGCCGCCGACACCAGCAGCGCCCGCCGGGGCACCGCCGAGCCCGGGTCGACCGCGCCCAGAAAGCGCGGCAGCCGCCCGTCCCGGCCCATCGCGAACAGCAGCCGCCCGGCCGCCGCCTGCCCGGCCAGCGCCGCGAACGCCGCGCCGATCGCCTTGCTCGCCGCGACCAGCAGGTGCAGCCAGTGCCCGACCGAGGCCTCCACCGTGTCGTAGAACGCCGAGCCCTGCGCCGCCGGGTCCGCCGCCAGCTGCTGCGGGGTGAGCGGTTCCAGCAGCGCCGCCAGGTACGTCTGCGCCACGAACAGCACACCGGACAGCGCCAGGCACCACAGCACCGCCCGGGCCACCGCCGCCGACGCGCCGACCGCCTCCTCCACGAAGCCCGCGATCGCGTCGAAGCCCAGGTAGGACAGCACGGCCACGGAGACCGCCGAGAGCACCGCGGTCGTCGAGAAGCCGCCGACCGCGGTGAACGGGCTCGCCCAGTCGCGCCGCGCGTCACCCTGCGCCAGCACCACCACGGCCGCGACCACGAACACCGCCAGCACCGCGAGCTCCATCGCCAGCACCGCGAAGCCCACCACGGCCGCCGTCCGCACCCCGGCCAGGTTCAGCGCGGTGGTCAGCACCACCGCGAGCGCCGTCCACACCCAGCGCGAGACGTCCGGCACCAGCGAGTTCAGCGCGATGCCGGAGAACAGGTAGGCGACCGCCGGGATCAGCAGGTAGTCGAGCATCGCCATCCAGCCGGCGACGAACCCGGCCGCGTCGCCCAGCCCGGCCCGGGCGTAGGCGTACACCGAACCGGTCTGCGGCACCGCCCGCACCATCCGGGCGTACGAGACGGCGGTGAACCCCATCGCCACGGTGGCCACCAGGTAGACCGCGGCGACCGCCCCGTGGCTCTTGGCGTCGAGCACCCCGAACACCCCCACCGGGGCCATCGGGGCGATGAACAGCAGCCCGTACACCATCAGGTCGCGCACGCCCAGGCTGCGCCGCAGCCCACCCCGCCGGTCCCGGCCGCCCGGCTCGACTCGCTCGCTCATAGCTTCCACATTTGAGCACCCGTGACCGCTTCCGGCCGGAACGCGGCTCCCGTCGGCGCGGCCGCGCCGCGCCCGTACGATGGAGCCATGTCCTCCAACACCGCGCAGCGCCGTGTCCTGCTCGCCGCCCCCCGGGGCTACTGCGCGGGCGTCGACCGCGCCGTGATCGCCGTGGAGAAGGCCCTGGAGCAGTACGGGGCCCCCATCTACGTCCGCAAGCAGATCGTCCACAACAAGTACGTGGTGCAGACCCTGGAGAAGAAGGGCGCGATCTTCGTCGACGAGACGGAGGAGGTGCCGGAGGGCTCGATCGTGGTCTTCTCGGCCCACGGCGTCGCGCCCTCGGTGCACGACGAGGCCCGGGCCGGCAAGCTCGCCACCGTCGACGCCACCTGCCCGCTGGTGACCAAGGTGCACAAGGAGGCCGTGCGCTTCGCCGACGAGGGCTTCGACATCCTGCTGGTGGGCCACGAGGGCCACGAGGAGGTCATCGGCACGATGGGCGAGGCCCCGGACCGGATCCACCTGGTGGACGGTGCCGAGGACGTCGCCAACGTGCAGGTCCGGGACGAGTCCAAGGTCGTCTGGCTCTCCCAGACCACGCTCTCGGTGGACGAGACCATGGCCACCGTCGGCGAGCTGAAGAAGCGCTTCCCGCTGCTGGTCAGCCCGCCCAGCGACGACATCTGCTACGCGACCCAGAACCGCCAGGTCGCCGTCAAGCAGATGGCCCCGGAGACCGACCTGCTGATCGTGGTCGGCTCGAAGAACTCCTCCAACTCCGTGCGCCTGGTCGAGGTCGGCCTGGAGTACGGCGCCAAGGCCGCCCACCTGGTGGACTTCGCCGAGGAGATCCGGGAGGAGTGGCTGGAGGGCGTGACCACGGTCGGCCTGACCAGCGGCGCCTCGGTGCCGGAGATCCTGGTCGAGGGCGTGCTGGAGTGGCTGGCCGCGCGCGGCTACGACGAGGTCTCGGTCGTCAAGACGGCCGAGGAGCACCTGACCTTCTCGCTGCCCAAGGAGCTCCGCCGCGACCTGCGCGCCGAGGCCGCGGGCAAGCTGTAGGAACGCCCGGCGGGCGTTCGGCCCCGGACCCGGCGGCCCCTCGGGGTCGCCGGGTCCTCCGCTGTGCGCGGCCGGGCCGGTTCTCGTAGGTTCGACCCAGGGGCAGGTCCTGTGCACAGGCCTGTGGACAACTTCGGCGGAGGGCGGTCGTCATGACGGCGGTATTCGGTGTGGACATCGGCGGGTCGGGCATCAAGGGGGCCCCCGTCGACCTCGCCCGGGGCGTGCTCGCCCAGGAGCGGCACAAGGTCCTCACCCCGCAGCCCTCCGCCCCGGAGGCGGTGGTCGCCGCCGTCCGCGAGGTGGTCCGCCACTTCGGCCACCGGGGCCCGGTGGGCCTGACCTTCCCCGGCGTGGTCGTCGACGGGCGCACCACGACCGCCGCCAACGTCGACAAGGGCTGGGTCGGCCTGGACGCCGCCGGCCTGTTCCGCGAGGCGCTGGACCTGCCGGCCGTGGTGCTCAACGACGCCGACGCGGCCGGCCTCGCCGAGACCGCCCACGGCGCCGGGCGCGGTCAGGCGGGCGTGGTCCTGGTCCTGACCTTCGGCACCGGCATCGGCAGCGCCCTGTTCGTGGACGGCGTGCTGGTGCCCAACACCGAACTGGGCCACCTGGAGCTGCGCGGCAAGGACGCCGAACGGCGGGCCTCCTCGGCGGCCAGGGAGCGGCACGGGCTGAGCTGGCCGCAGTGGGCCGAACGGGTGGACGAGTACCTGGACCTGGTGGAGAAGCTGTTCTCGCCGCAGCTGATCGTGATCGGCGGCGGGGTGAGCCGCAAGCACGAGAAGTTCCTGCCGCTGCTGCGCGAGCGCGGGGCGCGGGTCGTCCCGGCGGAACTGCGCAACGACGCCGGCATCGTCGGCGCGGCCATGGCGGCGGCCCGCGCCGGCGGCTGAACCGGTCGCCCGGTCCGCCGCGCGCGCCGGACCCACCGCCGCGCGCCGGATCCACCGCGCGAGCGGAGGATCAGCGCGCGCGGTGGATCTGGCGCTGGGCGACGAACCGGGCCAGCACGATCGCGGCAGCAAGACCGGTGCCCGTGAACAGCCAGCCGGAACGGGTGGCCAGGTTGGTCGCCAGCGCCACCAGCTGCGCCGTCACCCCGGTGGAGGTGACCGGCCCGAACAGCAGCAGCGCGGCGGCGAAGGCGATCGGCCCGCTGATCGGCGCGGCCAGCAGGTCCGCGTACCGGACCCGGACCGCCAGCTGGAAGCAGACCAGCAGGTAGCCGACGCCGAACAGGATCCCGATCCCGCCGAAGGCCAGCCGGTCCAGGCCCGCCACCGCCAGCGTCGCCACCAGGGCGGCCACGCCGGTGCCGACCGCGGTCAGCCGGGCGGGCCGGCCGGTGCGCCGCCGCCCGTAGAGCCGCCCGGCGATCCGGGGCCGGTCCGGGGGCCCGGACACGGGGCGTAGCCGGGACCCGGGGCCGGCGCCCCGTCCCGCGGCCTTGCCCGGGGTCTTCCCGGCGGTCTTCCCCCGGGCCTTCCCGGCCGGGGAGGCCGGTTCCCCCGCGCTCTCGCGGGCCCGGCCCGGCCCGGGGACGGCGGCCCCGGCCGCGCCGTTCGGCGGTCGGCGTCTGGGCCCTGGCGGCTGGGTACGGATGCTCTGCTCCACCCACCCAACGTACGGTCCGATCATCGCCACACTGTGTAATGGGCCGTCGGGGCTTGGTCCGTGTCCCCGGACGGCGTATTGGTGTGACCGTCGCTCAACTGCCCGGAGGGAAGGGATGACCAGCGGCTTCTCGTTCGAACGCCCCCGCCGCGCCGGGCCGGCCTCCCGCCGGGGCCGTCCGGGATTCCCGGTGGGCGGCCCCGACGGCCCGGACGCGCTCGCCGGGGGCGGCGGACGTCCGAGCGGCTGCCCGTAGACTGGGGGATCGGTCCGGTGGACGGGCCGCCCAACTCCTCCAAGCCCACGGGACTGCGCTTCATGTCGCTCACGATCGGAATCGTCGGCCTGCCGAACGTCGGCAAGTCGACCCTGTTCAACGCCCTGACCAAGAACGACGTGCTGGCGGCCAACTACCCGTTCGCCACCATCGAGCCCAACGTCGGCGTCGTCGGCGTCCCGGACGAGCGGCTGAACAAGCTCGCCGAGATCTTCGGCTCGCAGCGCATCCTCCCGGCCACCGTCGACTTCGTCGACATCGCGGGCATCGTGCGCGGCGCCAGCGAGGGCGAGGGCCTGGGCAACAAGTTCCTCGCGAACATCCGCGAGTCGGACGCCATCTGCCAGGTCGTGCGCGCCTTCACCGACCCCGACGTGGTCCACGTGGACGGCAAGGTGTCCCCGAAGGACGACATCGAGACCATCCACACCGAGCTGATCCTGGCCGACCTCCAGACCATCGAGAAGGTCCTGCCCCGGCTCCAGAAGGAGGCGCGCCTCAAGAAGGACACCGCCCCCGTCCTGGCCGCCGCCGAGGCCGCCCAGGCGATCCTGGAGACCGGCAAGACCCTCTTCGAGGCCGGCTTCGACACCGCCCCGATCCGCGAGCTGCACCTGCTGACCGCCAAGCCCTTCCTCTACGTCTTCAACGTGGACGAGGACGAGCTGGGCGACGAGGCCTTCAAGGAGGCCCAGCGCGAGCTGGTCGCCCCGGCCGAGGCGATCTTCCTCAACGCCAAGATCGAGTCCGAGCTGATCGAGCTGGACGACGCCGAGGCCCTGGAGCTCCTCCAGTCGATGGGCCAGGACGAGCCCGGCCTCGCCACCCTCGCCCGCGTCGGCTTCGACACCCTCGGCCTGCAGACCTACCTCACCGCCGGCCCCAAGGAAGCCCGCGCCTGGACCATCAAGAAGGGCGCCACCGCCCCCGAGGCCGCCGGTGTGATCCACACCGACTTCCAGAAGGGCTTCATCAAGGCCGAGGTCATCTCCTTCACCGACCTCGTCGAGACCGGCTCCCTCCCCGAGGCCCGCTCCAAGGGCAAGGCCCGCATCGAGGGCAAGGAGTACGTCATGCAGGACGGCGACGTCGTGGAGTTCCGCTTCAACGTGTGACGGGTGACATAGCACGGAAGTGCTGATCTGGCAAACATGCAGGTCAGAGGGGGTCTGTTCCTTTCGGTTCAGGCCCCCTCGTTGCTCCCGTGCTGACTTGGTGCTGACTTGGAGACACCCCTGATCACCCCTCGTCAGCCGTCCGGTGCTGACTTCGTGCTGACTCCGGCGGTCAGGGCTGCCAGGCGCTCCGCAGTGCTGGCGATGTCGTACCGGCGCGCGTTGTCCAGTCCGGCTCGGATCAGGGCGTTGCGCCAGTGAACGTCACGGGCCAGCTCGTCGAGTGCGGACGCCAGGCTCGCCGGGTTGCCCGCTGTGAACGGGCTGCCCGCGTAACGCAGCGTCTCCGCGATTCCGGGCAGGTTCGCGTGGGCGACGGGGAGGCCGTGGGCCTGTGCCTCGACGGCCACCAGGCCGAATGCCTCCGAGCCGGCGGTTGTGAACACCAAGGCGTCGAACTCGCGAAGGCGAAGCCACAGCTCATGGCGGGGCAGGAAGGGCACGAACTCCACCCGTTCTTGGATGCCGAGGGCACGAACGCGCCCGCGCAGCGCTTTCTCCTCGGGGCCCTGGCCGATGATGGTCAGCCGGTGCGGCTGGCTTGTCATCGCGACGGCCTCGATGCCGGTCACCGCGGACTTGTTGGCGTCCAGGCGCCCGGCGTACACCAGTGACAGCGGTCCGGTGCCGGTGGACGGGTAGTCGCGTACTCGGACGTCGTTTAAAGGGATGCCCCAGGGAATCACGGCGATCCGGTCGACGTGCCGCCTCCCGGTGAGCTGATCGATCCGGCCGGCGAGGGCGGCGGTCGGCGCCACGACCCAGGCGCTCGCGGCGACGACCTCGCGAAGCAGTCCGCGGTCCCGCTCGTTGCGCTCAGCGACGATCACCTCCGGGCCGTGGGCGACGGAGATCACCGGGATGCTGCCAGCAGCTTGGACGAGCGCCAGACTGAGGGCGAACCCGGGGTTCTGGGCGTGGATCACGTCGGGGCGGATCTGCTCGATGAGCGCACCGACCTCGCGGGTCAGCCGAGCGAGGTAGGCGTCGAATTCGGGGCCCTGGGGGCGCTTCGGCGTGGTCAGGGGGATCAGTTCGTCGAACGAGTAGTTCCAGGCCGGATCGACCGGTTCCCGGCCGAGGAACGTCGTGCTGAAGCCCGGCATTGCGCCGTAGATGTCGTTCACGATGATCGTGCTCCCGGACGACGGCCCGGAAGGCCGATTGATGCCGGTCAGAATGCGGAGCTTGGCGGTCATGCGGCTACCTCGTTCATCTCGCGCTGACGGGGAGGCGCCCACCACGACGCCAGGTGGGGTGTGACAGCGGCCTGGATTTCCGCGACCGGATGTAGAAAGCCCCTGGCGTCCCGCTCCGCTGTCCACACGCGGACCAATGCCCTGGGGTAGGCGGGCTGAATCCCGATTTCCCCTTTGGGGAGGATTCCATTGAAGGGCGTGGGAATTCCGTGCTGATTCCAGAAGGCCCAGGCCTCAAGGGCCTTGGCCTTCTCGAAGTAGTGGTACAGCTCCCCGTAGCGGGGGAGGTAGCGGACCTCGCGGAAGAGCATCTGGCCGATCAGTCCCGGTGCGAACTCCTGAACGGTCCTGAGATCGGCGCCCTGGAAACTGACCGCCGCCGCGTCCTGAAGCGGGTGCAACGCAGTCCGGGCGAGAAGGTGGGACAGCCGCCGCCGTACGTACTCGGGGGCCCCCTCGCTGAGACCTGGTTCGATCCCGCTGATCAGCCGGACGAGCCGGTCGTGACGCGGTGCGAAGCGGGACAGGTCGAACAGTTTGCCCATGGTCTCCACCGCGGAGAACGCCAGCGACTTGTAGAGCCGGCAGTTCAGCTCCCCGGCCTGGGCGAGGGACTTGGTCTCGGGGGTGGTGGAATGGAGCATCAGGTACTCGGACAGCACCTCGAAGTACAGGTAGCCGAGGAACGGCACCATAACCACGGCCTCGGACAGGCGGTCGATGAACTCCGGCGCCGCAGTGGGACGGCCGGAGGCGTTGCGAAGGGCGAGGTCGAGGAACTCGGCGGCCCCGCGCAGACCGGCCAGCACGATCCGGTCGATCCGGCCGGTCTCGGCCGGGGTGAGGAAGCTCTGGTACAGCCGGTAGATCCGCAGGTGGACCGCGCCGAGATGCAGGTAGTCCACGCCAAGGGGCCGGATCGGGGCGTCCGGGGCGACCTCGAAGATCAAGGGCCGAGTGGAGGGCTTCGTCTCCATCAAGTAGGCCCCGAGGTTGTGGGGTCGCAGCCCCTCACGCTCGGCGGTGAGGGGTGAGCAGTACAGGGCCCCGACCAGACAGCCGGAGGAGACGTGGAACTGTCGGCCGGCCTGGATGGCGTCCAGGCCTCGGGTGGTGTGCAGCAGGTGCAACGGCCGGCCGCTCACCAGGGCCTCGGTCAGGGCGTTGCGCCGGAGCAGCCACCCATTGGGCGTCGTCTCCAGGTACTGGCGCCAGTCGCTTTCGCTGTCGACCAGCGAGGCGGGGGCGCGACGCTGCACGGGCAGCGTGAAGTCCGTGTGGGCCTGTTCCCATTCGGCGCGCAAGGGAGCTCCTGGAAGTGGAAGGCGGCAGGGAGTCCGGGGCTAGAGGACCTCGACGTTCGCACCCGACAGCCGGTTTCGGCAGTCGAGAACGTAAGCCGCGTGTTCCTGGACCATGTCGAGGTCGAAGAGGGCGTGGTCCATGAGCAGCACCACCGCGTCGGCACCGGCGATCTCGTCCAGGCTCGCGTCCACCCGGAGCACGGCCGGGTCCGCGTGGGCGCCCTCGGGAAGGTTGGGGTCGGCGCCGCGCACGTCGGCACCCAGGTCGCGCAGAAGGGCGGCCACCCGCAGGGACGGCGATTCCCGAAGGTCCGTTGCGTTCACCTTGTAGGTGAGGCCGAGCAGCAGAACCCGGGCCCCGTCAACGGGAATCCGCCGCCTGTAGAGGGCGTCCAGGAGGCGTTCGACGACGTACTCGGGCATGTGGCGGTTCACTTCGGTGGCGAGTTCCACGAACCGGAAGGGGGTGCCCGTCTCCCGCTCGGCCTTCCAGGAGAGGAACACCGGGTCGATGGGCAGGCAGTGTCCGCCGACTCCCGGCCCGGGGGTGAAGCGGGTGAAGCCGAACGGCTTGGTCGCGGCGGCATCGATCGCCTCCCAGACGTTCACGCCGAGGGAATGGGCGAGCATCGCCAGTTCGTTGATCATGGAGATGTTCACCAGCCGGAACGTGTTCTCCAGCAGCTTGGCCATCTCGGCGACCTCGGGACTGGAGACCGGCACCGTGATGTCGAACAAGGTGTCGTAGAAGCCCTTGATGGCGTCGAGGGACTTCGCGTTGATCCCGGACACCAGCTTGGGCGTCTCCTCGAACGAGAACCGCTTGCTGCCGGGGGTGATCCGCTCGGGGCTGAACCCGGCCAGGAAGTCCCCGGCCCGCAGGCCCGACGCCCCCTCCAGGATCGGTACCAGCAGTTCCCGCGTGGTGCCCGGGTAGCTGGTGGACTCCAGGACCACGGTCGCGCCGGAGCGCAGGTGTTCGCCCAGCGTCCGGGCGCAGGACTCGACGAAGGAGAGGTCCGGCGCGCCGTCGCGGAGCGGCGTCGGCACGGTGATCAGCGCTATGTCGTAGCCGCCGGCCAGCGTGACAGCGTCGGCGGTCACGGAGTAGGTCCCGGCGTCCAGCACCGCGCGCAGCCGGGCGGAGGTCACGTCCTGTACGAACGACTCACCGGCGGCGAGCTGCTTGGTACGGTGCTGGTCCACGTCGTAGCCGACAACGCGATGGCCCCTTTCGGCGGCCCGCACAGCAAGCGGCAGACCGACATAGCCTTGTCCCGCGACAACAACCTTCATGACGACTCCAACCAGGTAAAGGAGCAGCTGTGCCGCTCGTGTCTGTCGTGATGCCGGTACATAACTCGGCCTCCACCGTCGGCCCCGCGGTTCGATCGGTGCTCGCGCAGACGCACAGCGACGTGGAGGTGCTGATCACCGACGACGCGTCCACCGATGACTCCTGGGACCTGCTTCTGGAGCTTGCCCGGCAGGATGAGCGGGTCCTGCCGCAGGCAGCGCCTGAGCAGGGCGGGGCGGGTCGGGCGCGCAACCTCGCGATGCAGCGCGCCCGGGGGGAGTGGATCGCCTTCCTGGACGCCGATGACTTGTGGCTGCCGGGGAAGGTGGAGAAGCAGCTCGACCTGGGAGCCACCGCCGGCGCACTTCTCACGTACACCTCGTATTACAAGATGGACGCCGAGTACGCCGGCGAGGCTGCCGACTTCGTTCCGAACGGACGGGTGGTTCGGGCGCGCGATCGGGTCACCCATCGGGCGATGCTGTTGCAGGACCATATCGGGTGCCTGACCGCGATGTACTCCCGGAAGGTGCTGGGCACGCGGTTGATGCCGGAGATGCGGCGGCGGCAGGACTACGCGCTGTGGCTGTCGATCATGCGTGACGGCGTCGAGGCGTGGGGGCTGTCGGAGCCGCTGGCGGTCTACCGGTCCGGCCGCGCGGGGTCGTTGTCCAGCAACAAGCTGTCACTGGTCCCGTACAACTGGGAGCTGTACCGTCGGCACGAAGGGTTGTCGGTCATCCGGTCGGTCGGGGCGCTGGCCGGGGCGACGTGGGCCAGCGTGCGGAAGTCGCGGATTTAGCTCGGCTTGCCGACGTCCCGCAGGAACGCCTGAAGAAGCAGCCTGCGAGCCTCCGGCGCCACGTCGTGCTGTCCTTCGCCCAACGCCTGACGGCCGTGTAGCACGCGGTGGTGGTTCAGGAACAGGAGGTCGCCGCCCCTGAGGGTGAAGACCTCCTGTCCGGCGATCAGCTGCGACGCCAACTCCTGGGCCGCGCCGGCATGCGGCTCGTCCAGGCCGGACCGGGTGAGCATCTTGCCGGTGAAACGGACGAAGCCCCGGTCGTGGGGTTTGCCGTCCAGGACCGGGAACGGACGGAACTCCTCGCCGACGCCGGACAGCTCGAAGAACCGGCCGTAGGTGAACACCTGCTCGGACAGCAGCTCGCGGCTGGCCTTCGTCAGCCGCCCCACGGCAGCGCGGGCGTCGGAGACGATGCTCGCGCCTCCGCCGAGCGGGTCAGGCCGGACGCACAGGAGCGCCGTGTAGTCCGGTGGCATCGTCGCGTTGACCAGGTCGATGTGGTGCGCCTGGTAGCCCGTCCCGCTGGTCATGTTGGGGTCTTTGCCGGGCTGGGTGCCGATCGGCTTCCACAGCTCGTACCGCTGCAAGGGCTGGAACGGCACGGCGACTTCGGCGAGGATCGCCGTCACGAGGCGCAGAAACTGGCCCTCGCCCAGGGCCGGGGCGACGCATCCCAGGCGCACGACGGCGTAACCGGAGCCCGTGCTGCTCAGCGTGGCGCGCAGAGAGACGAGGATCTCGGCGAGCTCCGGGATCGAGGCCAGCCTGGACCGGTACTGCTCGACCGCGGAGTCCGCCAGGAAGGTGCCCTGCATCTCCCAGGCCGGGAGCAACCTCCCGGTTGTGATCAGAGCGTCTACCAGGGGGTCCGGGAGGTCGATGATGGCGTCGTTGGGCCCGGGGTCCAACCCGATGGCCATCAAAGCGTCGAAAGGGGACATGGCTTCTCCTCTCCCGACTCCCCTCCAGCGGGTTCGAAGGGGAGTCCTTGTGGTGGTGCCCCGGCACGCCGTTGTACCGGGGCCCGCCCCAGGTCATGCCTTGTGAGGAATGGCCGGTCTGGGGCGTTCCGCCCGGCTGCTGCGCTGTACGACTGCGGGCGGAGGTCAGCGGAGGGTTCGTTGAGTGCGGTGTGCACCGCCGGTTTGACGAAGACCTCCGTCCGGCCGGCGGTGCACCTTCCCGGCCCCACAGCCGGGGCCTGGACCCGCCCCAGTCATCCGCGGTGACCACCGTCACGCCACCGGGGCGGGGTTTCCGGTCGGAGGTCAGGTCCTCCACCGGAGTCTCAAGGGCCCCGTCGAGTGTCAGGCGACGAGGCGGGGGCGGTATCCGGCAGGCCAGCAGCGTGGGGGAGGAGGCCGGCCTGCCGGAGTCTTGGATGGGTCAGCCGCCAGCCGGGACGCCGCGCAGGAGCATGGGCAGGCGCATGCCTGCGTCGAGCGCGGTCAAGGCCTGCTGGACCCGTCGAAGCTGGTCCTCCTCCATCGCGGCCGAGAGCTCAGACCGACTCCTCCAGCACAGGTCAGTGATCTCGATGGGGGAAGGAAAGTGGTGCCTGACCACCATCTCCTGCTCCTCCGTCAAGATGCCTCCGAGGTAGACGAAGTTGACCCCCTCGGGGTATCGCTGGGCGGCGACGTAGTCGACGGCGAGGACATCCCGAAACGGCAGGGTGAGCCCAGTCTCCGCCTCAACCTGCCGCCTCACCGCGAGGTGCGGCAGTTCTCCCCGCTCAGCGCTGCCGCCCGGCAGCAGAAGACCGCGCCTATACGTCGTCGCGACCAGCAGCACAGCGCCAGCGGAGTTGAGGATGAGGGCCTGGTGACCCAGCCGTCGACGAGGCGGGAGGGCAAGAATCTCGTCCATCACGGCTCGATTCGCATAGAGGGTGGCTGGGAGAAGCCCCCCCCCCGCCGCCAACGCCGGGGTGACGGGCGGCGGGGGGCGCCCACGGGAGGAATCGCCCGGAGCTTCCCGGAGGGGCTCAGCGCCAACTTCGCCGCCTCCGGGCATTGGTGCCCACCGCGCTGCTCCGGCGGCCAGTGGCGCGGTGGGGGCTTGGGTCAGGCCGACCGGCGTCCGGGGGCCGGAGGGCGCCGGACACGCAGGATGCATCCCTCGTGGTCGACCTCGGCGGCCTCGGTGCGAAACACGGCCACACCGGCCGAGTCCGACGAACGGCGGCGCTGGCGCTGGTACGTCATGCTGCCGAGCGTGGCGCGCAGACCGAGCTGGAGTCCGCGGACCTCCTCGTCCGAGGGGAGCCCGGCGCTCGCGTACAACGCGGCGAGCCGCTGCTCGAAGTCGGGCGGCCGGCCGGTCACGTACGCACCGCCTCCCGCGCCCGAGGCTGCACCGTCCTCTCCGAGCGGTTCGCCAGATCCTTGATCTCGAAGATCGCGGTGAGGAACCTCTCGTGATGCGCCCTGCAACTCAGGAGCGTGACGTAGTTCCCGTTGACGTCCGGATACGCCAGGCCCGGGGCAACCAGGGCTCGTCGACCGCCGCAGGGGACGCAGGGGGCGAGCCGCCAGAGTCTCGGCCCGGGCAGGTTCGCCGCGACGGCCTCGATGAACTTCTTCGGAATCGCCGCCTCTTCGCCGGGGGTGTGGGGGCGGTCGTTGTGGTCGCAGGGGGTGGGCGGCAGGCGGTCAGGACTGGCAACCGGTTGCGGCTGGGCCGGACTGGCCCGGCCGCTGAACCGAATGAGAAGTGCGCTGATCGCCACTGCGGCCAGATGGATCAACCGGCGTTTCTGCTGGCGCGGTTGGCTCCTCACGCGGCCTCTCCAATCGATTTGCCGTATGTGCGCGGCGGGCTCGGGTGTTGCACCTTGACGAATCGGGGTTCAACGAGCGCCAGGACCTTGTTCGGGTTGGCGGCCCACTCACACCCGCCGGCCTCGGGACGGAGGTAGTACTTTCCGCCCCAGGACCCCATGTAGACGCCTTCAGCCGACTTGCCGCTCGGTGTCCGCTTCGCCAGGTCCTGCACCACCTCCCCCACCACGGGGCGATAGGCGCGGTTCGACGTTCTGGCCATGGGGGCCGCTCCCTTCTGTAGCCGTTTCACTACCGGGGCGACTCACTGTGGCCTAGGCTCGGCAACTGTTCAACTTGTCCTGACGGAAAGTGGAATTGGTGATCCTCTATGAACCGTAAGGAACTTGACCCAACGTCATCGCCACGTGAGGCCTTTGGTGCACAACTGCGCAGTTCGCGGGAGGCTCGGGGGTGGACGCAGGGGCAGTTGGCCGAGGAGACCGGGTACTCCGACAGTTACATCTCAGCCGTAGAAACGGGCCGCAAATCCACCTCGCGCAAGTTCGTCGTCAGGGCAGACCTGGCACTCGGGACCGGGCAGACACTCGAACTGATGTGGATCGGCCTCAAGCACAAGGGCTTCATCGAGGGGTTCCCGGAGCATGCTGCTCAAGAAGCACGCGCGGCTGAGATTCGGATCTTCGAACCGAACATGATTCCTGGACTGTTCCAGACGCGCGCCTACGCCTCAGCACTTGAGGCTGCAGCAGTGGAGCGCGGGAGCAGCACCCCGGACCAGGCCAACGAGCGAGTCAAGTTCCTCGTTACCCGGCAGCGTCTCCTCAAGCGGCCCTCTCCGCCTCAGATTCATGCGGTGATAGACGAGAGTGGCATTCGACGTTCAGTGGGCGATCATGCCACCATGGGTGCTCAGCTCGATCATCTGGTGGAGATGGCCTCACGGCCACACGTGGTGCTTCAGGTATCGCCATTCACTCTCGCCGAGCACGCTCCGTTCAGGTCCTTCGTCACCCTGCTGAGCTTCAGCGACCGATCGGTGGTGGGCTACACCGAGTCGGCCGAACAGGGCTACGTGGTACGCACGGACGAGACGGTCAGAGCATGGGAACGGGCCTACGATCGACTCCAGGCGGATGCGCTGACCAGAGCCGCATCCCTGGACCTAATCCGCAAGGCACGGAAGGAACTGCACCCATGATCGCCCCGGACCTCTCCCGCGCGTCTTGGTTCAAATCGAGCCACAGCGGCAACGGCGGTTCGTGCGTTGAAGTCTCAGCCGACTTCTCCGGCATCGTCCCTGTTCGTGATTCTAAGGACCCGAACGGCCCTGCGCTTGTGTTCCCGGTCAACGCCTGGCGGGCCTTCGTCGCTGGTGTTCAGACCGGCGAGTTCGGCGAGGCCTGACGGCTGGCAAAGGGCCCCCGCTCACGGAGCAGGGGCCCTGGCCTAGCTGGTTCACTCCTCCGCGGCTGGCTCGTCGTAGCCGTCCACGTACGGGACCCCGTTCAGGTGGGCCGTGATCTTTCCGACTCCTCGCTCACACCGGTAGCGGACGCCTCGGCCGGTGACGCCTTGGAGCTCGCCGGCCTCCTCGTCCGGGAGGTCGGCGCCGTACCGCAGGAGGAGGGCCTGGCGCTCGCCGAGCGAGAGCGGCGCGGTGGCCCACCCCTGGCGGATGTCGGCGAGGTGGGCGAACAGCGCGCCGGCGGTCCTCTTGTCGACGGTTCCCTTCGGCATGTCTGCGTCCGGTGCCTGCGGGTTGCGGATGCCGTACGCCGCCTCGGCGTCCCAGACGGCCGGAAGCAGGTGCTCGACGAGCCGTCGGTCGTAGCCGCTCACCGGTCCGCCTTCTCGGCGGCCAGGCGGGCGGCCTCGTACGAGGTGTGACTGGACCGGCGGCGGGCTTCGGTGAGCCAGCGGTCCCGCAGGCGCTGGGCGAGCCAGCGGTGCAGCAGACCGGGGCCGCCGTCGGAGAGCACCTGGCGGGCCTGTGGTGCCCGCTCCGCCATCACCAGGTAGGCCTCCTGGAGCGCGTCGTCGTACTCCAGGGTGAGCCCGTAGTCGCGCGACACCGAGCGGGCGACCGCCTGGGTGACGCTGTCGACCTGCGGCTCGGAGAGCACGGACCAGTCGACCGCCGGAGCTTCGACCGATTCGAGTTCTGCGAGATGCAGCATCATCGGACCACCTCCTTGACGGGGGTGTGGCCGTCCTTGGTGATCGCCACCATCAGGCCGGGGGCGCCGGTGGTGCCCTTGGCGTGCCGCCACCAGGTCGACTCCGACTCCATCGCGGGAGGCTGGAGGAAGGTCCGCGGGCCGTCGGTGTCCACGTGCTCGTGGTGAAGGTGGCCGGCCAGCAGGAGATCGGCCTGGTGCATCGCGGAGTGCTTGTTGAACGCCTGCCCCTTCCACCAGTCGAAGTGCTTGCCTGCCCGCCACTGGTGCCCGTGGGCGTGGGCCACGGTGGTGCCCGAGCAGTCGACGACCACGGTCAGTTCGTCGGTGTCCGGTACGAAGAACTCGACGTGTCGGAACTTCTCGGGCGCCAGGGCGGCGGCGTCCTTCACCGCGATCAGCGACTCGGTGTCGTGCGAGTCGTCGTAGCGGGTCACGCCCTTGCCGCCGAACCGTACGGCTTCGCCGTGGTTGCCGGGGACGGCGGCCATCGTCACTCGCTCAGCCAGCGGGGCGTACGTGAGGAGCGCATGGAGCATCACGCGGCGGGTGAGCCGGATCTGCTCGGAGAGGGTGAGCTGGGTGCGCCAGGCGTTTGCACCGCCCTGGGACTGGAAGCCTTCGACGTGATCGCCGAGCCACCCGATGTGGACGTGGCCGATGCTGAAGCGGCCTCGGTAGAGTTCCAGCAGGTCGGCGGCGCGGTTCAGGCAGTCGATCGTGCGCTGAAGGGTGCCGGCTGGCCCGTCGCCGTCGACCTTGCCGAACTGCATGTCGCCGAGCGCGATCACGTACGTGTGGTCGCCGCCGGTCAATGCGTGGGGCACCCACGGCCTGTACGTCTCGACGGCGGCCAGCAGCTCGTCCAGCGGGGGGCGTTCGCCTTCCGCGCTCTTGGTGCGGCTGAAGGAGAACCGCGTGGAGACGCCGAGCTCACCGTTCGGAAGCGTCCATTCGGAGCTGCGGAAGCCCGTGGCCTGCCAGTCGGCCGGGTCGAGGCCTTGGGTTCGCAGGTAGGCGGCGGCGGAGTCCTCGGTGACGGTGTCGGCGGCGCCCTGGACGGTGATCTCGGCGGCGTCGCCGCTCACCTCGATCTGGCGGGTGAAGTCGGCCGGTCCGGAGCGGGGTGCGACGGCCGGGCCGACGGGCTTGGAGAGGAGTTCGTCGAGCAGGTCAGTCACTCGGGCTCGCTTCCTGGCGCAGGCGGCGCCGGTAGGTGCGGATGGTGGAGGCGGACACGTGATGTCCGTGTCGGCCGAGAATCCAGACGATGTCCTCGGCGACGGTGTTCTGGAGGAGATGTCGTTCGAACGCCTCCCTCTCGGGCCCGGAGAGGGCGTCCCAGATGGACTGGAGGCGGGGGCCGGGCGTGCCCGGCAGGCCGGTGCTCACCAGCCCCGCCGAGCGCGGTAGGCCCGAAGTGCCTCGTTGCGCAGTTCCAGGACCTTGCTCATGGGCCTCGGCTGGGCCCGGCCGACAGCCTGCCTGGCCTCCGTCTCAGACCAGGCGGAGCCGCCGTGCATGCCCGAGAGGTGATCGCGCAGACGCGCCCTCGCGCCGGGAAGATCGCCCACGATGGGTTGGATGTGCCCGCAGCCGCGTCCCTCCAAGAAGTCGGGGCAGGTCAGGACACTCGTCACTCGGCCTCCTCGGGGTAGACCAGGGCGAGGCCGCCGTCGTACTCGTACGTCCCGTAGTAGTGGCAGTAGGAGCGGGACGACCAGGCCTCGATCAGATACCGGCCGGGGCGGAGCGCGATGGAGTCGAACGACGGCTGGTCGCCGGGAACCGCTCGGCGGAACCACCAGTCCAGCCCCTCGTCCTCGTGGTAGGCGACGTCGCATCCGATGTCGCCCCGCTCGTTGAGGCATGCGTCCGTATGTTCGACGGTCAGTGCGTCCTCTTCCTCGTCCTCGACGAGGAGCCAGTGCGGCTGGCCGCTCGCTGGGATCTTGCCCGGGTAGATCACCTTGCGGTCGTCCGGGGCGGGGGCGTCCAGGGCCTCGAAGATGTTCATCCTGCCGCCTGATCGAGCTGCTCGACGGCGGCCGTGGCGAGCGCCGCAACCTGAACCAGTCCGGCACGGGCGACGGCGGTGTCCGCGGTGGCGATGGCGGCGTTCAGGGTGGCGAGGAGTTCGGCGTCCCAGCCCGGCCGGCCGGCGAGGCCGCGGGTCGCGGCGATGTCGGCCCACCGGTCGGCTTCGCGGCGGTGGTGAAGGCGGGCACGGTCGGGTCGAAGGCCGCCGCCGAGCGGCCGGGGGTCGTCGCCCAGGAGCTGGCGCTCGGCTCGGACCTCGGCCAGGACTGCGGTGGTCGGGTCCTTGCGCGCCGGGCGGCGCTTGGTGGTCGTCTCGGTCACTTCGACTGCTCCTTCTCGTAGATGTCGTGGAGGGCCTGGAAGCCGCCGGCCTTGTAGGTCTCGCTCACGTCGCCGACGTGCAGCCGGAGCCCCTTGGCGGACCGCAGCGCGCGGCAGACCTTGGAGGTGAAGTTGGCGCCTGCGTCGTCGGGGTCACCCCAGATCCAGACCCGGGAGAAGCCGGCGAGCATCCTGCGGTGGCGGCCGAAGAACATCTCGGCTCCGGGAGCTGCGACTGCGGGCCAGCCGGCCTTGCGGAGGATGATCCGGTCGAACTCGCCTTCGGCGAGGTGGATCTCGTCGCCAGCGGTGTGGATCGAGTCGACGCCGTAGATGCGGGGCGGGTCGCCCGCGAGGGTGTTGTACTTGCCGTGTCCGTGGTCCCGGTGGGGATGCTCCTCCAGGCAGCGGAAGCGGATCGTCAGCGGCTGGCCGTCGCGGTCGAGGTAGGGGATCGCCAACATGTTCCGGTAGCGGCCGTGGCCCGGGTGGGGGTCAGCGACGACGCCAAGCCGGTACGTATCCGCCTCGGCCGGCCCGATCCCTCGATCGGCCAGGTACTGTGCGGCGGCTGGCGTAAGAGCTGCCTGATAGCTGCTGGTTGCCTCCTCCAGCATCTCGCGTTGCGAGGGCGAGAGAGGCCGCAGTGGTTCGCGCTCCGGCAAAGTCGGTGCTCTCCTTCATCATGATCAAGCTGTAGGAATCCCCGCCCTCGCCGCAGGAGTGGCACTTCCAGAGCTGCCGGTCGAGGTGGTAGCTGAGGGATGGGGTGCGGTCGTCGTGGAGGGGGCACGGAGCCATGCCGATCGAGCGCTCCGGGTTGAAGTCGACTCCGTAGTGCTCGAAGACGGCTTCCAGCGTCGGCCTCAGGTCGTCTTCGCGACCGCTGTCAGGGATCTGGTTGAGCC
This sequence comes from Kitasatospora sp. NPDC059462, assembly GCF_042749955.1. NCBI lineage: Bacteria > Bacillati > Actinomycetota > Actinomycetes > Kitasatosporales > Streptomycetaceae > Kitasatospora > Kitasatospora sp. NPDC059462. The sequence continues at coordinate 28,397 of NZ_JBHYUU010000004.1, forward strand.
TCACGGGAGCATCCACTCCAGGTCAGCCATGTCGATGTCGAAGAGCTCTTCGACCGCGAACAGGTGCCGGGCGTCGAAGGCCGGGTCTTCGAGGGCGTCGAGGAAGGCGTCGATCGCGAGGGCATCGTCGCGAGGTCCGATCACGCCGCCTCCGGCGGGAGGTCGAAGTACTCCTCGACGGTGGTCAGGACGTACGCCTTGCGCCAGCTCGCGCCTCGGCGGCGGACCGCCACGACCACGTCCACGTCGTCCGGATCGAGGCCGCGGTGTCCGGCGAAGTTGTGGCGCTCGCGGAGCGCCTCGCCGATGAACTGCCCGGGTTCGAACTTGGCGTTCTTGGCCTCGATGACGAGGAACGGCCGGCGCCGGATGGGCGCCAGCCACCGGACGACGTGGTCCCCCTCGTCGTCCTTGCCCGCGAGCCGGAGACGCTCGATGTCGAGGTCGGCACCACGGAGGCCGTCGCGCAGCTCGCTCTCCCAGCTCGCACCGCGCCGCTTGTTCCTGCGGTTTCGAGCCGCAACGTCAGTCAACTCTTGCAATCCTCGCTCACTTCAGGGCGTCGAGCGGCGACCAGGAGCGCCGGGACGCGGGTGGGGTGATCGGTTCGAGGCGCGGCTCCAGCGGGGAGAACCGGGTGCTCTCGGGGTGGCAGCGCAGGGTGGCGTACCGGCGGGCGGTCGGGTCGCAGGGGCCCATGCGGGCCTTGATCACCGCGATCCGGTACTCCAGCGAGGTCGGGTCCAGCGCGACGGACAGGGACAGCTCCGGCTTCTCGCTGAGACCGCCCTTGACCTGATCCCTGCTGGGCGGCGCCCAGGGGTCGCTCTTGGCCTCCCAGCTCTTGTCGCTGGCGTGGTGCAGGATGATCACGGTGGCCCCGGTGGCGCGGGCGAGTTCGGTGACGCCGGACATCACCGCCATCTGCTCGGCGTAGTCGCTCTCGGCGTTCTCGAAGTCCATCAGGTTGTCGAAGACGATGACCAGCGGATACGCGTCCCAGAGTTCAACGTACGCCTCGATCTCCTCGTCCACGGCCTGCCAGGTGATCGGCGAGCCGAAGGCGAAGGTGATCCGGCTGTCGGCCAGGGCGTCGATGTACGCCTGCCGGTGCCGGCCGCCGGCCGCCATCCCGGCCGAGACCATCTCCGCCGTGTCCCCGGTCGCCATGGAGGCCAGCCGCGACGATGCGGTGAAGGCCGACATGTCGGCCGAGAAGTAGAGCGTGGGGAGGCCCATCTGGGCCGTCCAGTACAGAGCGAGCCCGGACTTCTGGGTGCCGGACCGCCCGGCGATCATGATGACCTCCCCCTGGCGGGGGCGGCAGCCGAGGTTGTAGAGGGCCCGGAAGGCCTCAATGCGGGGAAGCTCGCGGCCGGTCTCGGCGTGCAGGGTCAGCGAGCGTCCAGGGGTGAGCACTCGTACGGCTCCAATCAGGGGAGGGGAGGGGGCGGCACGGTGGCCGCCCCCTGCTGCCGGCCGGTGTCAGTCGAAGTCGGGCGCGCCGCTCACCGCGGCCTGCACGGCTGCGTCGCGCTGCGTGGCGTAGGCGATGACCTGCTTCGTGATGCCGGGGTCGGTCACCTGACGCCAGACCCAGGCCGGGTTGGCGCCGGGCTTCTTTGCCGGGACCTGGTCGATGGTCACCAGAACCGCGCTGCCGACAACGCCTTCGAGGTCGCGGGCGAGGACCGTCTGCTCGATCCGCTGGCCCTGGCTGACCTCGGGAGTGAAGGACTTGAGCTGGTCGGGGGTCTTGAAGACGGTGATGTCCGCCAGGACCGAGTCCTTCGGGCCGTTCGGGGTGGGGCGCTGCCGCTCGAATCCGTTGACCTCCAGCAGGATCGCGACGGCGTCCTTGCACTCGGCCGGCTTGAACCAGCCGCCGTTGGCGGTCGGGAGGGTGTTGAGGGCAAACGTCACTGGCTATCTCCAGCCTGCCGGTACACGGCGTAGGGGATGGGGGTGGTGGTGCGGGGGGCGGTCAGCGCGCCGACCGCAAGGGCCGCCGCGACGGCGGCGACCAGGAAGCGGCGGCTCACGCTGCCGCCTTGAGAGACCTGCCCCGCGCCTTCCAGGCGTCCATGACGGCCGGATCGGCGAAGGCGGCCTGGTTGGTGGCCCAGAGCTCCTTGAGGGCCTCCACGTTCGGACACCGCTCGATCAGCTCCAGCAGGCCTCCGGCCGGGTTGGCCGGCGCGGGGCCGGCAGGAACGGACTTCGCGGGGGCGGGCTGCGGGACGATCCGGGCGTCGAGGCCGCGGACGAGCATGGTGGTGCTCTGCGCCGTCCGGGTCGCCTCGACGACGAGCTCGCTGAGAGCCAGTCCAGTAACACTCTCGCGATCGAATCCGAAGTAGGTTGTGATGTCCTTCTCGACCTGCTCCGGCGAGCCGCGAAAGACGGCCCAGCTGTCCTCGAATCCCTTGCCGTACTTGATGGTCACGGTGATACGGCCCTCGTCGGCCACGCGCACAACCTCTCGTGTGATCGGGGCCGGCGCCCCGCTTCGCTAGTCACACTATCGCAATCAGGTCGCGAAGGGAAACTCGATCAGGGCACCCCTGCGCGACCGCATGCGGCGGATATCCAGGGCGAGTCGGGCCGCCTCCCAGCCCAGACGCAGATCGGCCCAGTAGAGCGTGCATCGGGCCTCGCCTGCGGGCAGGTGGATGATGATGCCCCAGTCCCTGCTGACGCGCGGCAAGGGGGTGTAGGCCGCCGCAGCGGAACTCGGCGACACCTCGGTGCGCTTCCATGCTGCGAGCGCCTTGGCGTCCCCCTGGTCGACGGGATGGACGGCGTGGTCGTAGATCTCGCCGTGGGCGTACACCGCGAGCTGTGCCGCCATCTTGAGCCCGCCGTACTCCACGCTGCCCGTCTTCAGGTCGCCGATGAACAGGCCGTCGACGAACCCGCCGTCCGGGCCGGGGCCGCGGTAGCGCAGTACCCGGTCGGCCGTCCCGCCCACGCCGAGCGCGTCGATCACGACGAACTGTTCGACCGCCACCACCTCGAACGCGCTGGTCGCGATCTTGTAGGCGGCCATGTCCGCCAAGTCGGCCGCCGACGCGCTGGCCGGCAGCGCCTCACCCCGGTCGACGAACTCGGACAGTAGGTGAAGGTGGGTGCCCTGCTCGCGCCGGTCGTTGGCCCCGGAGACCTCCACCGCCCGGCCGACGGCGAGGTCGAGGGCCGCGCGGCCCTCTCGGCTGGCAGGGTTCAACTCTCGCAATCCGGTCAGCAGCGAAGGCTGGCGCGCCGCGCCGACCAGGGTCATGCGCTTCCCCCAGGATGCGAGGCTCGTCTTGTCCTCGATGCAGTCGATGAAGGTGGTCACCCTGGTCAGGCTCCACGGCCGCCCGCCGGCCTTCGGGATCACCAGGGGGCGCCCCCTGCCGTCGCGCGGGACACCCTCGTGCGTCGGCAACGTAATCAGATTCAGTGACACTCGCTCACTCTCCAGGGTTAGGCCGCGGCCTTGAGGTACAGCCTGATTCGGCCGTCGTCGAGGATCTCCGGCTCGCACTCGTCCTGGTCGAGCAGGCTGAGACCCCACCGTTCAGCGAAACCAAGCACGAAACGAAGATCGGCTTTCCTGTGCTCGGATTCCACTGTTATGTGGAAGTCGAGCAGACTGTCATCAATGTGGAGCCATACACCACCAGGGGTCAGCTCGGTGGCGGTCGCCGCCAGGTGGCTGCGCTGCATGCGCAGGCTCCTCTCCCCATCGCGCCGAGCGTCGGTGAACGGCGCAAGAAACTCACTCGTGCAAAATTGTACGTTGAGTAAGGGGATGGTCAACTCGCTGAATTAATTGAGTCATGGATCACAGGCACCCCCCTGGTGTGCCGGCCAACGAGCTGTGGACAGCCTGCCACTCGGCTCTGACAGGAGGTGCCAGCTCGGCGCCTGTCAGTGGCTTCTGCAAGACTGTGGAGAATGGAGACCGAGCGAGGATTCCGCGCAGCGGGGGACGCAGTGTGCCCGCCTGCGCGTGGGCTGTCTAGGCCGCTGAGCTGGGGCAATCCAGGCGGCGGCGCTGGGGCGCTCGGGGTAGCAGAAAGGGCCCCAATCTGGGGCCCCTATCAGGCGTTGCCGTCGGCGGGAGTGGCCTTGACCCTCCGGGGGGCCCGGATGAGGTCATTATCCTGCTTCTCGCGCGGAACATAGAAAAATCCGTCGTCCGTGTCAGGGACGTAGTGGACGACCAGTTTGTCATCCCTCAGCATCTGCTTCCAGGAGTCCAAGCGACTCTGGTCCACCTCGCTGATGTCGCGGCCTTCGCGCAGTCTGGCTTCGAACCTAAGCATCACCACCGGATAGGCCCAGCGGTGTTCCATCCGAACTTCCCAAGGGATGAGATTCTCATCTCTGGCAATCTTGCGCGGCAAGCCATTGCGAGCCCGGAAGGACGCCCACATTGAGACGGTTGTCTCTATGTTGTACTTCTCGCGGTACTTCGCAACCATCCACTTGTAGTCACGGCCCTCATCGACCAGCCAGCGAATAGCCTCCGCCCTGTCTTGCACCAAAGTCTTGGCGGGCATGTCATCCCCTTCTCAAATGAACCCCCTCACGGCCCAGTGTCTCGGCCGTACACTCAATCTCTACATTGACATGCGAGAGTTGAACAGGTCAAGCCACGGAGGGCGTGCAGTGGTAGAGGTGACAGTCCTGGTCTGCAACAAGTGCGAGCAGCTCGGGAAGCCGGTACGAAGTTACACTATCGCAGAGGGTGATCGGAAGCGGAGGGTCGACCTCTGCGAGGACGACGGCCGCCTCGTCGAGGAGCTGATGGCCACAGGCGAGCCTGTCGAACAGGAGCCAGCCAGCTCCGATGCTGCTCAAGCCCCGGCGAGGAAGGCCGCCCCCGCGAAGAAGGCGGCCTCGGCGAAGAAGACCAGCGGGGCCAAGGGTGCGGCCCGGAAGTCGGCTCGGCGAGGCGCGCAGACCCTGACGCTGGAGGAGATCGAGGCGCTCCGCTTCAAGGAGTAGGCGCGAAGAAAAGGCCCCACCGAACCAAGGGCTCGGTGGGGCCAAGATGCTACTCGGGGTCGGACTCATCCGGGGCGACGACGCCCAGCGCGGTCAGGATCTGCACCGCCAGCGCGATCTCCGGTCGGTCGGCGTACGCGACCGCCAGCGCGGAGACGATGACGCCGATCAGCGCGAGCACGGCGCCGACACGGGAGCGGTAGCGCACCGGCAGCAGGCTCACCAGGGTCACGGGCTTGAAGCCCGGCGGGGTCAGCTTGCTCATCGGCCGGCCTCCTGCTGGAGCAGAGTGAACCCGCGCGCTCCGATCGCGTAGTCCTTGGAGATGCCCCGGGACTTCAGGTCCGGGTGCCGGTCATGGAAGCGCGCCACGGCGTTCTGGGTGGCGGGGCCGTAGTAGTCGGTCACGGCGCCGGGGATCGGGCCGTAGCCCGTCTTGAGCAGCAGCTCCTGGAGCTCGCGCACCTGCGGGTGCCGGGCGCCCGGCTTCACCCCGGCCGCCAGCGGCACCAGGCCGCCAGCGCCGCCACCGTCGCCCGGGGCCGGCATGCCTGCCTGCACCCAGGAGTACAGCCGCCGTCCGGGGCACTCGGTGGCGAAGCCGTCCTTGTGGCCGCGCATGGCCAGCGTCCGGCCCGTCTTAGCGGACGCGAGGTCGTACAGCGCGCGGGCGGAGCGGAGGGCCGCGTCGGAGGGTGCCTGGTCGCCGCCGACCGCGATCTGGACCCCGATGCCCGAGCGGTTGTGGTCAGGACAGTGTGCGCCCTGGAGGTTCCAGCCGCGGCCTTCGTAGACGGCGCCAGCCTGGTCGATGACGAAGTTGTAGCCCACGCCAGCCCAGCCGTTGCCCAGGTGCTCGCGCTCGATGGCCCGAGGGACGTCAACGCCGGTCCGGCCGACCGGGTGCGCGCCGTCGTAGTGGATGAAGAACTCGGTTCGCGCGTCCAGCGGGACGGTCGCCACGTTGCTGGTCCACGGCTTCGCGCCCCAGGCGCCGCGCGAGATGATGTTGATGCTCAGTGTGTGCCTCCAGGCAATGGGAAAGCCCCCGCCGTCGAGCGCGCGGGGGCATGTGGACGCCGGCCCGTTCGATGGCGGGCGGGCGGAGGTCAGGCGGTCTGGTTCAGGTGGGAGTCGAGCCGCTCGGCGACGGCCAGGCGTTCGGTGCGCTCGTGGGCGATCTCTCCGCGCAGACTGGCGAGCTCGGCGTTGTGGCGCTCCTGGCCGTCGAGCACAAGGCCGAGGCGCTCGATGACGTGGTCGAGGTCATCGCGCAGGTTGGTGCCGTGCGAGTTCGCCACCTGGTCGCGCACTTCGGCGACGGTGCTGCCTTGACGGCGCACGAGTTCGACAAGGACGCCGACCAAGGCGGCGGTGATCGCCCCGCCGGCCGAGACGAGTGCCACCTGGACGGTGGGCTCGATCACGGCGCGGTCAGGCCTTCGACGAGGCTCTCCAGCTCCTTGATGCGTCGCTCCTGGTCCTGCACGACCGGCAGCAGGGCGAGGCCGAGGAGGTCGTAGCGGACGCTGTCGATCTTGCCTTCCTCGTCGCGCACGACGATCTCGGGCAGGGTCTCGTCGACCTCCTCCGCGATCAGGCCGACCTCGTCGCGACGTCCTTCGATGTGCTCGCCAGCGTCGTTGACGGTGGGCTTGCGGTCGTAGATCCGCGGCCGGAGAGCGAGGACGTTCTGCGGGCTGATCTCGATGTCGCGGACGTTCTCCTTGAAGCGGATGCTCGACGTGTTCCGGCAGAAGTTGTGGTTGCCGTCCACCCAGACTGCGTACCAGGTAGAGCCGGTCGGTCCGTAGGAGTGCGGGCGGTCGGAGCCGTTGGCCCGGTTGATCGTGCCCCACGATTCCAGGTACTGGCCGTGCCAGTGGTCAGTCGGAGGGAACTGGCCCGGCCTGCCGAGGATCTGGTCCCACCAGTGTGCATGGGCCGACGGCGGGAACTCGCGAGGGACGCCCAGGAGCTGGTCGTACCAGTGCTGGTGCCAGGTCGGGTTGAACTCGCCCGGCCTGCCGAGAATCTGGTCCCACCAGTGCGCGTGAGCGGCGGGCGGGTAGTCGCCCGGCTTGTTCGAGATCTCGTTCCAGGAGTGGCCGTGCGGGGTCGGCGCGAAGGCCGCAGGCTTGCCGCCGATCGAGTCCCAGGTGACCGCTGGGGCAAGGGTGGTCCAGGCGGAGCCGTTCCAGAACTCCCAGGAGCCCGAGGTCTTGTTCAGGCCGAGCGCGCCGAGGCGAGGGGCCGCCGGCCGGGTCAGGGCGGTCCAGGCGCCTACGCGTCCGCCGACGAACTGGCGTGCGTCCAGCACCTGCTCGGCGGTGATCGTCGTCCCGGACGCGCCGACCGCCACGGTGGCGAGGGGGATCTCGTAGATGCCGGTGTCGGTTTGGGTGAGGGCCGGGGTGCCCGTGCCCGGGCTGCCCTTGACCACGCCGATGGTGATGGCGTTCCCGGCCGGGTCGAGCCGGAGCACGACGCGGTCGATCCGGCTTGCGGTGTCGGCGGCCGGGATCGTCACGACCTCGACCGCCGTCGACTGGATCGCGTGGCCGCGGACCAGGGCGAAGCCCGGTGCGACCTTCACGGTCATGCCGGTGCTGTCCGCCGTGACACGGAAGGCCGGGGAGTCGGCGGAGGCCGCGATCCCGCTGTCCTGCAACTCACGGAAGAGGTGGCTGTACTGGGTCTCCGTCGCGGCCTGGCCGTCGAACGGGTAGGAAGTGATCGCCAAGAAGGGTCTCCTTTCTGCCGGTCAGATCACGGCGCCGCCCTCGTCCGCGATGATCAGCTCGGATTGGGTTCCGACCAGGTAGCGCACGTTGCCGTTGGTCGCTGCGGGCAACCGGCTGTTGAGCGTGACGCCGATGGTGACCAGGCCGGCGGGAGGGTTGTTGATGTAGAAGTCGCTGCACAGGCCGAGTGAGGTCCGGCTGTCGTCGTTGAAGGTCGTGGAGTAGATCTCGCCGACGGCCTTCCCCGTGTCGGCGGTGATGGTCGTTCCGGAGGCCCACCGGACGGCGGTGACGGCCTGCTGCTTGGCCTGGCGCACCGTGGCCAGGTTGTCGCCGATGTTGTCGGTGTCGACCGAGGCGATTCGCAGGCTGACGCGGTAGACGCGCTTGGCCTCGGCGGTGAACGTCTGGGTGTAGACGACGGTCGGCGCGTCGCCGACGTACGGCGTCTCGCTCAAGATCCTGATCGTGACGACACCGCGAGGGGTCCGGTCCTCGAACGCGACCTTGCGCCAAGGCCCCCAGCCGCTGTTGTTGCCGCCGCGCACCCATTCCTCGTGGGGGCTGGTGGGGGAGTGCACCATGCTCCACCACTGGCGGACGTCGTTCCCCGGCCAGTGGCGGGTGGTGACGAAGCCCCACTTGCCCCCGAAGTCCCAACCTCCTTCGGTGGCAACCGTGTTAGTCAGGTAGAAGCAGGACTCGCCCATCGGGTAGGCGGAGGGGTGATCGCCCTGACGGTGGGCACCGAGTTCCAGCATCCGCGCGCCTGCCGGGGGCATCTCCGCCTTCCGTTCCAGGGCGGACACACGCTGTTCGGTCACCTGGGCCTTCTGGCGGCTGGCGGCGCCCGGGTCGAAGCCGACCGGGTCACCGATCAGCGCACCGGCCTGGAAGCCCGCCTCGTCCGCCTTGATGAGCAGGCCGGTCACTGTGGACGTCAGCTCCTGGCCGCCGACGACCACCGTGACGTGGTCGCCCATGCCCCAGTCGACGCCGAGCCGCATGGAGCTGTCTGCCACCGGGACGGCCTGAATGGCGGTGGTGGTGGCGCCGCCGTCTGCGAGCGCCTCGTCGCCGGCCTGCCGGAGCTCGGCGGGGTCGGCGGCCTGGCGCTGGTCGACGAACTTCTCGATCCTCCGGCCCCACTCGGCTTCGGCCGCGATCGAGGCTGCGTTGTCGGCCGCGAGGATCGTCCGGGCTTCCAGGTCGCCCTGACCGCCGACCAGCACGCGTGTCACACCGGGCGGGGAGACGGCGACGCGCTGGCCGGCGAGGGTTCCGGCCTCCACGTCGAGGCGGATCTCCCGGGAGCGGTCGGTGACGGCGTAGGTCTCGAAGACGAGGTTGCCACCGCGTTGGACGACCCGGAAGCCGAGGCTGGCCGCAGTAGCGATCTCGGTCAGGAGTTCGCCGAGCACCGGGAAGCGGGCCGCCTTCGTGAGGACGGGCCCGCGCCCCCGGCTCCTCCCCAGGACCAGCCCGGCCTTGCGCCTGGCCGGAGGGGCTTGCGGGCCGCAGTTGGCAGCGACGTAGTCGTGCAGCAGTGTCTCGGCCGGACCGGTCCTGGTGTCGTGGCCGAGCTGCTGGCTGCCGGCGTCCGGGTTCGATGGTTCGGGCCAGGCCAGCATGTCGGCCAGGACCACGCTGTCCGAGACGCCTTCGAAGACGACCGATCCGCGGCGGTCCTCGGGGGTGGCCGCGTACTCGGGCCTCGTCACGGGGCCGGACATCAGCACGTCGTCCGGGCCGGTGACGATCAACCCGGCCCCCGGGGTGCGCAGGGCGTCCGCCAGCGGGTGCTCCATCGGCAGGGTCAACTTCCAGACGCCGACGTTGTTGAAGGCGTCCCGGAGCTCCAGGGCGAGGTCTTCGGGGCGGATCAGGCCAAGGCGGGCCAGGGAGCGGTTCCGCACCTCGACCGTGAGGTCAGAGAGCTTCAGTGGTCAGATCACCATCCAGCGTCGGGCCCGCCAGGAGCAGGAGATTCGGGACTCGGCCGTGGTGTCCTGGAGTTCGGCCTTGGCGGTGGACGTGCCGGGCGGGACCGTCCAGAAGCGAGGCGCTGGTGCCAACTCGGCGTACCTGTTGGCTCCCTTGCCGTCCACGACGGTCGCCGCCCTGGTGTCGATGATCAGCTTCTCCCCGGCGGCCAGGGTGCCGGTCCAGCGCAGTTCGTCCCCGGTCGGCGAGGCCACGTGGAGGTCGCGGCCGGGGCCGAGAACCTCCCAGACGGGGTACGCCGCCACGTCGCCGTCGTTGGTCAGGCTGATCGTGCCGATGGCCTGAGACGCGGCCACGGGCAGGGCCGCCAGCTCGGACAGGAACGAGCGGGTTCCGGCGTCGCCCCGGACGGCCTGGGTGGTGACCGTCGAGGCCGTGAAGAACGGGTCACCGGCCCTCAGCGTGAGAACCATCTGGATGTCCCGGCCGCCGTCGAGGGTGTACTCGCCGCCGCCGACGCGCTGGACCGTGGTGGTCCAGCGGCTGCCGTCGTCCTCCACCAGGGCGAGCGTGCACTCGGCGGTCAGCAGCCGGGCGAGCCGCCCGATGAGTTCCCGCAGGTGCTTGCGGTCGCGTCCCACGATGTCGAGGGGGAGGTCGATGTCTCGGCCGAGGACGCGCTTGCTGCGGTACCGGGAGCCGTCGCCCGCTCCTTCGAGCCACTGCACGGTGACGGGCGGAAGGCCGAGCCCGGTGGCGCCGGCCGTGGCCTGGAAGCCGAAGCCGGTCTCGGCGACCTCGTTCAGGTTCAGGTCGTCGAGGTCGCCCTCCAGAAGGAGGGTGGTCATGTGCTCACCACCCCATCCGTGCCCGGCCCGCCGCCGTGAAGAGGTCCTCTTCGGCGCCGAACGAACTGCCGGGTGCTGCGTAGTAGTTGAGGACCTTCGTGACCGAGGCGCCGGACTTGGCGCCGAGGCCGTCGGCGACGGCCGTTGAGGCGGCGCGGGCGGCGCGTGCGTAGTCGGCGATGCCAGGACGCGAGGTGATCGCGTCGACCGCGTTCGCCACGCGATCGGACTCGCTGGCGATGCCGCGTGCGAAGCCCAGGCCGACGAAGCTGCCGAGCTTGGTGAAGACCCGGGAGGGGGAGTGGATTCCGAGGTCGGCGCGGACCCTTTTCACCATCGAGTCGGAGATGGCGGACATCTGGGCTTCGACGGCGGCCTGCTGGCTGGCCAGGCCCTGCGCCAGGCTCTCGCCGAGCGAGGCGCCGTGCGCGTACATCTCCGAGGTGGGGATGTCGGTTCTCGGGATCGTGTCGGTGAGGTCGGCGAGCGTGCCGCGGACCGAGCCGTACCCGGACTGCAGCCCGGTGACCAGGCCCTGGATGATCAGGCGGCCGGCGCCCCGGAGCAGGATGCGGTCCTTCTTCGGCGGGCCCTTCCAGTCGGTCAGCTTGCTGGTCAGGTCGCTGAGCGTGCTCTTGACCGAGTCGAACTTCGACTTGATGCCGTTGACCAGGCCCTCGATCAGCGACTTTCCCGCGCCGATGAGCGTGGAGCCGATGTTGCTGAGGGCCTCAGCGGCCTTGCCGGGGAGCTCCTTGACGAGGCTGACCGCCGAGGAGACGCCGGACTTGACGACCTCGGTCGTGGCGGTCCACGCGCTGGAGCAGGCGTTCTTGACGGCGGCCCAGCCCTCGTCCCAGAGGGACTTGATCAGCCGGAGGCCGTCGTCGATCAGGCCCTTGAGCCCGGTCACGAAGAACTGGCCGCTCCCCCGGATCGCCGCCCAGATGCTCTCGCCGAAGGCCTTGATCGCGCCCCAGGCGGCTTCCCAGCCGCCCTTGATCAGCGCCATCCCCTTCTTGAGGATGCCGGCCATCGCGAGGACGAGGACCGCCTCGAAGATGCCCTTGATCAGCTCCCAGATGCCCTGGAAGAGCTGCTTGACGCCGTCCCACATCCGGCCCCAGTCGCCGGTGAAGAGCCCGGCGAAGATGTTCCAGATGCCGAGGATCGCGTTGACGACGCCCCGGAAGATGTTCTCGACGGCGTTGATCGCGGTGACCAGCGTGTCGGCGAGCATCTTCGCGACGAACTCGATGGCCGGCGCGAGGACGGGCATCAGGAAGTTGACGACCGCCAGCAGGGCTTGAAGGAGCGGCTGCGTGGCGTCCGCGAGCGCGGCGAAGGCCTCCGCGAGGGGCGGCAGGCACTCGGCGATGATGTTCTGGAAGACCTCGATCAGCGGGGTCAGGATCGCCGTCAGGAGCTGGAGTAGGACGGCGATGACCGGCTGGAGCGCGGTCATGATCGTGACCCACGCCTGGGCCACGACGGCGAGGATCGGGCTCAGCCCGGAGACCAGCTGCTCGATCAGCGGCGCGACGGCGGCCAGGATCTGGCCGAAGGTCGCGGCGACGAGGGGCAGGACCGCCGAGAGCGCCTGGAAGGCGGCGCCCAGCAGGTCGCCCACGACGGGAACGAGCTGCTGGAAGAACGGGGCGAGCTGCTGGAGGGCGGCGGTGAGGGCGCCACCCAGGAGCTGGATGATCGGGATGATCGTCGGCGCGAGCGCCGTGAACGCCGCCGCGAGCGGGACGAGGGCCGCCGCGACGAGCGGGCCGAGCATCGCCGCGAAGGCGCCGACGACCTGCATCAGGGCGCCGAGCGCCTGGCCGACCGGCGCCATCGCGGGGGCCAGGGCGGTCACCGCGGCCTGGAGGCCGGCGAACATCGCCGTGACCCCGGCGCTTACGGCGGGCTGGGCCAGGGCCGAGGCGACGGCGTCGAGTGCCGTCCCGATGGTCTGTCCGACCTGCGGCAGAATCGTTTCTGCAAGCGCGCCGAGCGCGATGAACAGCGCCTTGACCGCCGGTCCCGATCGGGTGGCGATCTCGTTCATCGCCTCGTGGGCGGCGCGGAAGACGTCGGTCAGGCCGGACTGGAAGCCGGGCGAGTCGACCGTGGTGTGGATGCGCTCCAGCGCGTCCGCCAGCGTGCCGAGCGTCGAGCCGCCGGCCGCCTCGGCGGCGCGGGAGATGCCCGCGAGAATGCCGCCAGTGTTGGAGAGGACCGACCCCAAGTCCTTGAGGGACTGGATACCTTCGTCGATCCACCCCTTGAGCCGGCCGTCGCCCTCGGAGGCGGTCAGGAACGCGGAGAAGCGCTCCGAGATGTCGACGAACCACTGCGCGAGCGCGGGCAGGTAGCTCGTGCCGACCTTGCCGAGGACGGCGATGATGTTCGCGAAGGCGCTGGTGCCGGCCGTCGCGATGTCGATCGAGGACGCGAGGTCCGCGAACATCTGGGTGAGCGCCGGATTGAGCGCGCCCTGGAGGGACGTGGCGAGCCCACCGAAGAAGCCGCCGAGCTGGTCGGCGGTCTTGGCGACACCGGCCGTGAACTCCGGGAGGAGCTCGTCGACCATGGCGCGGATCGGCTCCGCGGCCTTCGCCCAGAAAGACTTGCTGATCGTGTCCTGGAGGGCCGAGAGCTGGCTCTTGACCTCCGGGAGGACCTTGTTGAAGTCGCGGAACGCTGCGACCGTGACGCCGAGCCCGACCGCCATCCCGCCGAGAAGTCCGGGCAGGAGCAGGGAGGTCGCGCCGATCTGGGCCAGACTCGCCGACAGGGCGGCGAGGTTCGAGGCGGCCGAGATGCCCCATCCGGCGAGGCCCGCGATGGCCAGCGCCAGCGAGCCGATGACCGGAACGCTCTTGTCGAGGTTCTTCAGCGTGTTCCCGAGCCGCTCGAACATGGAGCTCAGGACGCGGTAGCCGGAGAGCGCGGCAAGGCCGGCGGCCACCCGGGCAACCGCGCCGTCGTCGAGCTCGGGCAGGATTGGGACGGTGCGCGGCCGGGTGAGGACCTGGAGGCGCGCGGAGACGGCGGCGCCGGCACCGTTCGCGATGTCCAGGGCGACGGTGACCTTGAGCGGCGACACATCATCGGCCCAATCCTGAAGCTGGCGCTTGGCCTTGTCCGCAGACTGCTGGTCGAGCTCCAGCTCGATTCGGCCGGTCGCCTTGAGGTCGTCGACCTCGAACCGCGCCTTCTGCCCGTTGGCCTTGAACTGGAGCTCTCGGACCGCATTGCGGACGGCGGTGGCCATCCCGTCGGTGGAGATCGTGGTGTAGAAGCGGATCTTCCGGGCGTCCATCTGCCGGTTCCGCGCGTTGATCTTGCGGAGCTCGGCGACGAAGTCGCGACTCGCGCCGGACATGTCCACCTTCGTGGACACGGTGAGCTTGAGCTGGCGCTCGATCCGTTCGAGCTGGGCCCGAGCGTCCTCCTTGAAGTCGGAGGTGTCCGGCATGACCTTGACGGCCACGCGGCCGACGACCTGGCTCTGTGCCATCGCTCACCCCCTACCTTCCGGTGAGCTGCTGGTAGATGGCCGCAACGGTCTTCGGCGGCTTCGCGTCGCCTGTGGACTTGCGTCGGTCCTTGGCGGCCGGGCGGGGCCACGACGGGATCTTGGGGGCCTTGCCCCGTCCCCACTGACCGGTCGCCCGGGTGTTGAGGTTGATCGCGTCGTAGAGATCGGCGATCAGGTGGCGGTCCTGGCCCCAGCCAAGGAGGTGCCGGCCGCCTGCCGCGAGGGCGGCGGTGAGCGAGGTATCGGGGAGCCTCTGCACGAGGGCGAGGACGAGCGCGGGGGCCGGGCCGCGGCCTGCGATCACGTCGGCGAGGTCGACGCCGAAGTAGTACCGCAGGTCCGCGTACAGGCCCTCGCCGTAGTCGTCGATCAGGCGGCAGAGGCCGAGGCTTCCCCCGCCTGGGTGCCCTTGCCGTACCGGTCGAAGATCTCGGCGAGCACGGCCAGGTCGCCGCCCACGGCGGTGAGCAGCTTCTCGGCCTGGACGGCGTGCTCGGCCACGAGCCGGATCGCGTCGGACAGGAGCTCCTCCTGGTCCGCCTCGTCGTCGCCGAGGAGGACCTGAAGGTCGGTGAGTTCCTCGCGTGCGTGCTTGGGCAGGCGGAGCGGGTTGAGAAGGCGGACGACGTCCCCACCGACAGCGATGTCGGTGGAGCCGTACTTGGCCTCCGCAGCGGCGCGGATGTCGTCGAGGGAGTACTGGGCCATGGGGGCGACCTCCAGGTCAGGAAGAGAGGGAAGGGGGGGAGGGGAGGCCGCCGGTCAGGGCGCCTTGCCGGCCGTCCAGGCGGTGCCAGCCCAGTAGGCCGAGCTGCCGTCGCCGAGCGCGACGAACTTGCCGCCGGTCCAGGCCGTCGCAGGAGAGGCCGAGACGTTCGCCAGAGCGGCGAGGTTGGCCGGGGTGACGGCGCCGGGCGGGGTGAAGGTGCCGGGCGTACCTGCGGTGGCGCCCGTTGCGCCGACGCTGCCGAGCGGGGTGACCGAGTACGTCCAGGCGTTGGAGCTGTAGGCCATGGGCTTGACTCCGAGCGGCAGGCCCGCGAGCGACTCGGTGTCCGCGATCGACATGTCGTCCGCGCGGTAGATCTCGGCACGCGGGGCGTAGAAGGCGAAGTGATTCTCGCCGTCGATGAAGATCGCGAGAAAGGCGGCCTGGGTGGGCACGGGGTCGGCGGGCACGCCGATCGAACCGTCCGGCAGCAGCGGGGCATTGGCACCGAAGTACAGGCGCAGGCCGGCCGCGTCGAACTGCTGGAGGGTGAACGTCATCGTCTCCACCCGCGCGGAGTACTTCGTGCGCAGGCTCTTGTTCTGGAGGCTGCCGATGGTGGTGGCCTCGCCGCCTTCGGACGTGACGGCGAAGACGTCCTCCAGCGAGGTGTGGCCGACGGGCTGCCACGGGGAGACGGGGACCAGGAGGTCGGTCGGCAGGGGGGTGCCGACCGGGGCCGTCAGGAAGTTTCCGCTTCCGACGACGAGTGTCGCGTTGTCGTTGAGCGCCAAGAAGAAGCGTTCCTGCTTTCGGGCATGAAAGAACCCCGGGGCAAGGCCTCCGGGGTTCGTGGTGCGGATGGGCTAGGGGGCGTAGGGGCGCTGGCGCGGGCGTCGGATCTGGATGTCGTAGATCGACTCGTAGCGGATCACGCCGGTCGGCAGGTCCGCGTACTGCACCGGGCCGGTTGCGGTGGCCCAGTCCGCGGCGCGGCGCGGGGCGGAGTTCATGTCCACGCGGATGATGTGGCCGAGACGCGGGTAGACCTGCTGGCTCAGCCAGGCATCGCGCAGGACGACGCGCACGGCTTCGCCGAGGATCGCGGCGTCCTCGTCGCCGTCGGGGTCCGGGGCGAAGGTGTGGATCACGACGCGGGCGGCGTCGGTGAACCGGGTGTCACCCTGCCACTCGCCCCACGTCGGGTCCCGGCGCACCAGGACCAGCGGGAACTCCTGGTGCCGGGAGATCAAGGACTGGACGCGCACGCCCGGGAGGCCGTCGCGCAGCACGGCGAGCAGAAGGTCTTCGACGGGTGAGAGCTCGGCGAGCGCCTTGATGTGGTCGGGGAGTCCGGCCATCAGAGCTTCACCTTGCCCTTGCGCTTCATCGGCAGGCCGGCGGCTCGGGCCAGGATGAACAGGCCTTCGGACGGCGGGATCACATCGAGGTAGCGGGTGCCGTCCTTGCGCTCGCGCACAATCACGGATTCCTGGCGGCCGTACTCGATCGACAGCGCGGCCTTCTGGCCGCGCTCGTCGGAGAGGATCACGTACTTGTCGACCTCACCGGCGTCCACGTCGATGTCGGCGTGGCCGTCGGCGCGGTGCTGGACGAGCAGTTCCTCGGCGCGGACGGCGATCTCGAACATGGTCTCTTCGAGGGCGTCTTGGACGCCCGGCAGCTTGGCGAGCCGCTTGGTGAGCTTCTTCCCGCCGGAGCGGTCGTAGATCACTGCCATCAGGGCCGCTCCCGGATGTCGAGGGACCAGTGCCGGGTTCGCCGGGTGCCGTGGTGGTAGGCGGGCGGGGAGACGATGTCCCACTGGCGGCCTGCGTACTCGACGCGGGACCACAGCGAGACGCCGTCGAGGTGGGCGTCCACGATCATCCTGGTCACGTTGATCTGCTGCTGGCCGGGCACTTCGGCGCGGGCTGAGCGCTGCGGGATGAAGGCCGCCCGGACCTCGATCGGGCCGCCGGGGTCGGCGACCGTCACCGCGTTGCCGCGATGGTCGACGGTCTCAACCGTTCGCCAGACCCTGGCCGGCTGGCCGCGTCGGCGTTGCACGCTCACCAGGGCCCCCGATCGTCGGCGAACAGCGGGAAGCGGTCGCCGCCCGCATAGTCGACCGGGACCGTGCCTCCGGCGCCGGGGCGCATCCTGGTAGACCAGGCCGAGACGGGGACGCTGCTCAGGGTCGGCCTGCGGCCCGCGAGTTCGGCCAGGAGCCGGATCTCCTCGCGGGTGAAGTAGACGGTGCCGGCATCCCGCCCGTGGGCGTCGGACCAGGCGAGTGTCTCGTCACCCGCCCGGCTCTGGGTGTAGCCGGCGGGGTTGCGCAGGTAGCGGCTGGTCGCCTTGAGGACAAGGGTGCGGACCAGGCGCGGCACACGGTCCGGCGGCCAGTCGCGGCCGTACTCGGCAGCCAGGTCGGAGGCGTCCTCCAGCGCGGCGGCAGCGATCCTCAGCTCGTCCTCGTCGAGCTCCCAGTCCAGGCGCCCCTTCAGGTCGTCGAGGGTGGCGTAGGCCAAGCCCGACCTCCTTTCAAAGGGGGCGGGCCGTGCTGCCGGGCGTCAGGCAGCACGGCCCGCTTCTGGTCAGGCGTTGGCCGGGTCGGTCTCCGGCTTGATGCCGGCCGGGGTCCACACGCGTGCGTCGGACACGCCGGTGATCTTCGCGAGTTCGGAGGCGGCGGCCGGGTAGTCGCTCTTGCCGTCGAGGGTGAGCTTGATGCCGCGCACGAAGTGCTCCTGGGAGCTGATGATCTCCTTCTCGGCTGCGTCGTCCCAGCCGACCAGGATGTCCGTCACGCTGCGGAACCCGTTGTAGGTGTTCACGACCGACCGGTCCTGGAGGTACAGGGAGTCGTAGTCGCGAATCCAACGGAGCGCGATGCCCTCGAAGCTCGTGGTCGCGCCGTAGGGAACGGACTGCGGAACGCTCGGGGCGCCGGACAGGAAGATGAACGCGCTGGACGCGAAGGCGTACGCGGTGTCGCTCGGGATGGTCTGGTCGACGACGATGCGGAAGCCCATGCGCTCACCGATCGTGGCGGTCCGGAGTGCCGACTCCGCCTCGCTGTCGCCCACGTTCTGCGCCAGGTTCAGCTTGTCGTCGTTGAGCAGGGCGGACTCGAAGTCGGAGCCGACCAGCAGGTACCGGGACTCGCGTGGTGCGTGGAAGGCGTTCAGGATGCGGCGGGCCTCGATCAGCGCGGCGCGGAGGTTCTGCTGGGCGTTGCCGATGGTGACGTTGTACTGCTGGCCGGTGAGGGTCTTGACGGCGCGGCGCTGGAGGCCGCGGCCGACTGCCTTGACCTGCGGGCGGAGCAGCTTCGACCACTGGTCGATGTCGAAGTCGTTCTGCTCGTCGGTCAGCTTGACGGCCGAGTACGAGTTGCCGCCGAAGGTGACGGCGATCTTGCGCTCGCTGTACTCGTCGAACTGAATCGGGGACGAGCGGTCGTTGCGCCACGCGTAGTCGTGGAAGGGGAGGATGCCCTCGACCTTCATCGAGATCGTGTCGTTGTCGGCACCCTTGAACTGGTCGATGCCGTGACGCTGGAAGAGCGCGGGAACGAGAAGTTCCTGCTCCAGCATGCCGACGGCGGTGTTGACGAGCTTCTGGGGCTTAACTACCTGGTGCTGGGTGGTGCTCAAGTGCTGCTACAACTCCGGGGGCATAGAAGAACCCCCGGCGGGGGCACGGGGGCGGGAGGAACGTTCTGCTGGCGCGCTAGAAGCGGCGGGATCGGCGGGCCAGCCTGCGGGGGTCCATCTCCCCGTCGTCCTGGTCGGACGGGTCGAGGCCGCCGCCGAGGGAGCTGGGCGCGGGCGGAGCGAGCAGTGCCTGAAGCGCTTTGGCGTCGGCCTCCAGCTCTTCGGCGGTCGTGCCGTGCAGCCGGGCGGCGAGTGCCTCCGGCAGGTCGAAGCGCCGGGCGACACTACCCGCCAGGACGGCATGTTCGAGCTCGGCGTTCTTCGCGGCCACTTCAGCGAGGGCGGCCTCGAACTCCTCGGGGCTCTTGGCCTTCGTCAGCCGGTCCTCGGCGTCACGCAGGCGTGTGCGATACGACGCAGCCTCAGCGCGAGTGCGCGACAGCTCGCGGCGAACCCAGTCGGGCAGGTCGTCTTCTGGCGACGCGGACGGCGTCTCGGGCTGGTCGTCGTTCTTCTGCTCGTCGATCGGTTCGGGGGTCTGTTCGGTCACGGTCACGCCTCCTGGGCTGTGGTCGCTCGCCGGGCCGCCTGGGCCTCGGCCTTGAGGTCTGCGCGCTGCTGGGCGCGGAGGAATCGGCGCCACGCGTTCAGTGCCGCCCTGCCGCTGTGGCCCTTGGTGACCTTCGGCCACAGGAACTCGTACTGGCGGTTCAGGGCGAACAGTGCGCTGGCACCGTACTGCTGGCGGTTGAAGATCGGCACCGCGTAGCAGTGGCAGGCGTCGTGGAAGAGGTCGCCGTCGCGGTACGTGGCGCTGGCCGAGGACTTGTAGGCGATTCCGCGGCTGATGAGCATCGCGCACCAGCCGCACGGGGTGCCGGAGCGGCTCACCCGGACGTATCCGAGGGTGCGACCGTCGCGGCCGGTGTGGTGCCACAAGGCGGACCGGCCGCCGTTCATGGCCACGCGGGAGGCCGTTGCGGCCTGCTGGGCGCCAGCCTTGCGGTGCGCTTCGCCTCGCTCCCGGTCGGCCGTCTCGGCGGTCTGCTGGTCGTCGACCTGGGCGAGCCGGCGGTCGAGATTGCGGGTGCCGAGCGCGTCAAGGACCGTCCGGAGTTCCTCCTCGGCCTCCCGCTCGATCCGCTCTTCCTCGCCCCGCAGGCCCTCCAGTTCCTCGACCAGGATGCTCTCCCAGTCCTCCGCGGCCTCGTCGAGATGCCCGTCGTCGTCTTCGGCCTCCTGGACCTCAGCGGACGGTGCGGACTCGGGCGGGCGCGGCGGCCCGGACGGAACGGACGCCTCGGAGTTCGGCGGGGTGTAGGTGCCGGCCAGCCCGGCGAACTGCGCGCGGAGGTCGCCCAGGGTGATGTGGGACGGCTCGGGATGGTAGGGGTCCGCCACCGTGGTTCCGGTCTGGAGCGCGCGGGCGAGCCGGTAGTAGGCGCGCGCGAGGTCCCGGGACTGCCGCCTGCGGCTCATCACCAACGTGATCGCTCGGCGAAGCCAGCTGGCGGCCGTGGCCGCGCGTTGCGCGGCCGGGACCTCGGACCACAGGGTGAGCGCCTCGACGGTGGTGGCGGCGCCGATCTCGGTGAGCGCGACGTGGAAGGCGGCCGACGCCTGGTCGGTCTCCTCCTGCCGCGTCGGCCGGGTCAAGCCGCCGCCAGCGCGGGTTCGGGTGTTGCCCGCTTGAGGGCGGTGGCGAGTTGGCCGACGGGGTCCTCGTCTTCGGCGTGCTGTTCCCAGTCCTCGATCTCGGTCTGGGTGACGCCCGGCACCCGCCGCCACAGTCCTCGGGCAGGAATGCCGAGTTGCTCGCGCAGCTTGCCGAGTGCATCGGCTGCCTGGGCGAGCGAGCGGGACTCCATGTCGCGCCAGATGACCTCGCCCTGGTAGTCCTCGGCGGAGGAGGTGTGGCCGGCCAGGTCAGCCGCCAGCCTGAACACGCGTTCCCACGACTCGCCGAACGCGACGCGGAACTCCGCGATCTTGCGGCTCAGGGCCTGCTCGGCGGCCAGGAGCGCCTCGGCGGACAAGTTGGCTATCTGTCCCAGGAGGTGATGGGGCGGGGTCTGGGAGACGGCGGCCAGGTGGCGTATCGACATGTCTACGCTGTCGATGAAGCCGCCGAGCGGGGTTTCGTCCAGCGAGCCGAAGCGCACGTCCGGGTCCTCGGCGAACAGGAACCGGCGCGCGTTGTGGTTGATCGGCAGGGGGATCGGGTTGCCGGCCGCGTCGAGCACGGCCTCGCCGGTCTCCGGGTCGCGCTGGACGGGCGGCGCCATCCCGGTGACCGTCCTGACCTTGGTGGAGCCGTAGGTCTGGCTCAGGAGCAGGTCGAAGATCGTCTGGTTGATTCGGTCTTGCAGCGCGATCATCGGTTCGATGACGCCGACCGTCCGCCCCTCCAGGTCGACGAGTGCGGCGAACCGGGTGATCGGGCACTCCGAAGCGCCATGCCGCCGGGCATCCGAGACCGTGATGCTCTTCCTGTCGTCCAGCGACTTGAAGGTGACCGCGTACTCGCGGCGGGAGTCCCACAGGCGGGCCCGGCCGATGCTCTCGGCCGACGGCCAGACGGTGACCGTGAGCGCGGCGAACGGGGTGTCGTCGTTGGCGGCATCCTCGTAGAGCGCGGCCGTCCGCAGGGCCGAGAGCCCCTTGGTGCGGACGCGTCCGGCCCGGTTCCGCTCGGTCAGGGTGAAGCTGTGGCCGTAGGCGAGCGCGCCCCGGTAGACGGCGGCCTGGCGGGCGTCCAGGCGGCTGTGCTGCCAGTGCGCCCACTCCGCGGTGGTGCTGTCGGCCTCGGCCGGCAGGCCCTGGCCGGTCGTGCCGGGCCGGAATCCGTCGACGTACAGCGACTGGGCGGGCGTGGACACCAACAGCGGCATCCAGTTCGAGATCGACCGGCGGGCCAGCAGCCGGTACTCGTCGTCCGCCTGCGGCGGCATGTACGGGTCGTCGTGGCGGCCGTGGAGGTAGTCGTCGATCCGGCGGAGCCGGTCGCGGTCCCTGTTGAGCACGGCGAGAAGCTGCCGGGCGAGGGAGGCGGGCGAGAGCGAGGCGGCCAGAAGATCACCACCTTAGTTACACTCTTGCAATCGGGTCAAAGGAAGAAGCCCCGGCCGGTCCGCCTGCGGACCTTCTTGCCACGGGCCCGCAGGTCGATCAGGGCCTCGTGGGCCAGCATCAGCGCGGCGTACGCGTCGACCTTGCGGGGCGAGTCCTTGCTCTCCTTGCCGAAGGAGATGCCGTAGTTGTTCGTCCGGCGGACTGCGTTCAGCACATGCCGGCGGAGCGCGCGGTCGCCGTCGTGGGCGAGCTTGCGGTCGAAGACGGACCGCATCAGCCGCTCGTGGGCCATCGTGGAGGTCTTCAGCGAGGAGCGCATGTCCCAGCCGATCGCGTCCCGGCCGAGCGGCGACTTGACGGCCAGGCCCTCGCCGTACGTCTCGGACCACTCGGAGATGTAGCTCTCCCACAGGGCCACGTCGGCGAAGAAGCCCTGGACGTCGAAGAGGCGGAACGCGTCGTGCACGGCGGAGTCGACCTGGTCTCGGGGGACCTCCCACCCGTCGCCGCGCGGGCCGTCGGGCCGCTCCCAGAGGCCTAGGGTGAAGGCGCACATGTCGCTGACGCGCAGAGCCATGAGGCACGTCGCGTCGTCGCGGAGGCCGCCGTCGAAACCCAAGGTGATGGTGTCGCCGGCCTGGAGCGATTTGGAGATGTCGCGCAGCACATCCCACTCGGCCGGGCCGTAGAGGGCATCCTCGCTGGCGACGATCTGGTTCAGCCACATCCGCCGTGAGCGGGACGGGGACAGCGTCGTGTCGAGGATGGACTGCAGGATCGTCTCGACCCGCAGCCAGACGGCGTCGCCGCGGATCTTCGGCAGGACGATCCGGATCGCCTCTGGGGTCAGGGGCGTCGAGGCGTGGGCCTCGATCGAGTCGTACATGAACCCGATGTCGGCGGCGCGGCCTTCCAGGATCTTCTCGTACGCCTCGCGCATCTGCTCGGCAACGGAATCTTCGCCCGGAAGGTACGCGTTGGTGATGGCGAGATACCGCGAGTCCTTCTTGGTCGCGTTGCCGTCGATGGTGGCGTACATCTTGTCGCCGTTGTTGCCGACGATCCAGTGATGCGTTTCGTTCAGGACTACGAACGTGGCCCGCTAAGGACCGCGCCCCTTCCAGGGCGCGGTAACTACTTGTCACCGCCTCAAGGCGCTGCTTGCCGCCGTTCGCGCGGATCAGCTCCGCGCCGGCCTTGATGCCGTACGTCTCGATCAGCCGGTCCGACATGAGAGACGGCATCAACGTCATCGTGTTGCGCGTCTGGTCGCGGCTGACTGCCGCCACCTGCACCCAGGCCTGCGGGTGGGGCACGCCGACAGGCTCGCCGCGGTCATCCCAGTGGGAGAACCTCGACGGCCCGACGAACTCCACCAGGGCCATGACCGCCAGCAAGGGGTCCTTGCCCGGGTGGGCCCCAGCCCTTGAGGCGCTGGAGGACACCCTTGCGGTTGATGAACCGACCGTTCTGGTCCAGCGCCCACCAGTGGAGGATGAAGCGGAGCTGCTCGGGGGTGAACCGCCAAGGACCGCCGTCTTCGGCGCGCAGGTACTCCGCGCACCATCCGGCGATCTGCCAGCCGAGGGTGCGCTCCGGCAGAAGCCAGGAGCCGTCCTCGGCGCGTTGCCAGGTGGGGCCAAGGAACGTGTGCTCCAGGGCCTCGATCTCCTCCAGGGTCAGGGCTGAGATGGGACTCACCTCCCCCCTGGTGATCGGGCCGCCGGGTGGGCGACTCAGCCGACGCCGAGCTCCCGCTTGTAGTCGGCGATGGCCAGCACCGCGGCCGACTGGACGTCGGGTTCGGGTTCGTGGAGCTCGATTCGTACGCGGCGGCGGTCGCCCTCGGCTACGAGGAGCCGCTCGAAGGCGGAGTAGATGGTCTGGAGCATTTGGCCGGACCTCTTCCCCGAGTTCTTGTAGTGCGAAAGGTCTTCGCAGAGGGAGTAGGCGAGAGCCCAGTCCGACTGCTGGTAGAAGTCGGCCTGTCCGGACAGCTTCAGGGAATCCCAGAGTCGGCGGGCGATGGGATGCCAATCTCGGTCGGCGTTTGGGATCTTGACTTCCCGCATCACGCCCTTGGTGACAGGCTGAACGTCGCCGCCCTTGCGGGCCCTGGGGCGGGCGAGGTCGGCTTCGCGGTTCGGCACAGGTCCGGGCACTCGTCCACCCCCTTCATCAAGTCGAGGCCCCGAGGGAGGGCTCGGGGCCATGCGCGGCTCGACGGGACATCCCGGAGCGGCGCGCTCATCGCAAGAGGCCGGGGTGTTCCTCGGCCCTGCGGAATCGCCGGTCGTGCCGGCGGCGGGCTGCCGCTCGTGCAGCGGCGCCTTCGCGGGAGGACTTGACCCGGTGATGCCACCCGCAGAGCGACTGAAGGTTGGCCTCGCGGTGGTCGTCACCGGGTCGGATGTGGTCTATGTCGGTGGCCGGCTCGGTGCAGCGAACGCTGTACTGGTCCCTCGCTGTGCAGCGGTGGCCGTCGCGCGCAAGAACGCGGAGCCGAATTCTCGGCCAGTCGGCGGGCAGTCGAGCTCTTCGGTCGGACGTAGTCCAGGACATGGGCCTCCTGCGTCGGCCGGAAGCACCGGCGGGTAGGAGGGCCCGCCGGCCCTCAAGAGGCAGCGGCGAGGAGCTTCGGGAAGCGGGCGCCGAAGGCGCCCCCAGAGGGGAAGCCCCAGCGGGCTTGTCCTTCCACTTCTATATACGGAGCCGGGCCCGGGATCTGGAAAGGGGCAACCGGTGATCGCAGTCACACTATCGCAAACGCCGCTGGCTTGATCGACAACTCTTGCAATGAAGTGACACTCTCGCGTATGGTCCGGGGCGACACCCCGTCAGACAAGACGGGCCCCGGGAGCGCAGCCACGCCCCGAGGCCCTTCGCGACCTAGAGAAGAGACCTCTAGATGCGAGTGCATCGTAACCGCCACGAACACAGCTACGTGATCGTGCCCAACGCCGCCGCCCGACACGACCGGCTCTCCCTCGCCGCCGTCGGCCTGCTCGTCCGCCTGCTGTCCCTCCCGGACGGCGCGGCCGTCACCATCGAGAAGATCGCCGAGCAGGTCGCCGAGGGCAAGACCGCCGTGAGCCGCGCGTTCCGAGAGCTGGAGGCCGCGGGCTACCTGCGCCGACAGCGCACCCAGGACCCCGAGACCGGCCTCTGGAGCACCCAGACCCACGTCTCCGACATACCGATGGACCGCATCCCGGCGGTCGGAGCACCGGAGGTTCGGGCCGTCGGCGATCTCCCCGAAGGGGGAAAGGACCAGGTGAAGAACCTCCTCCCCGCCGCCGTCGCGTCGGACGCGCCGGACACGACGAAGGAGCCGGAGGAGGAGACCGACGCAGCCGAAGACCAGGGCGACCCGGTCGCCGCCGAGACGGGCCGTGCCGCCGCGCTGCTGGCCCGGCTCGGTGAGCACGACCAGCGGCTCGCGCTCGGTACGGCCGACATCCTCCGCCTTGCTCCGCTGGCCGCAGGGTGGCTGCTCGACGGGCACGCCCCAGCGAAGGTGATCTCCGTGCTGACCGCCCGCCTCCCGGAGCAGGTCGACGCCCCGGCCGCCCTGCTCTCCTACCGCCTCACCCACCACCGCCCGACCGCGCCAGCCCCGAAGGCCGCCCCCGCGCCGGACACCCGGGCCCGCTGCACGGGCTGCGACGCCCCGTTCCCGGCGGGCATTGTCCACAGCCTGTGCAAGACCTGCGAGCTTGAGGCCGACCGGAAGGAGACCGGGCCCAGCGACGCGGCGGGCCTGCTCGCCACCATCCGCCAGCGGCGTGCCAGCGGCGCGCTTGCCAAGGGCGCCCGCTCCCGCTTCCTGCCGGCCGCCGCCTGAGCGCCAGAAGGGTTCGAACATGCACTCCATGCAGATGCCCTGGTACGCCCGGGTGGTCTTCACCGCCGGCCGGCCGCTCGTCCTTGTGGCGGCGCTCGTCATGAGCGTCCCCGGCGAGATCCGGATGGCACAGATCGCGGGATGGCACGGCTGGATTACCTGGCTCATGCCGGTGTCCGTCTCGGTGTACGCCGGAGCCGCAGCCGTCATCTCCGAGCACCGCCGCCGCGTCAAGGCGCCCGGCCGGGCCAGTGCCACGATCGGCGCGGGCGCCGCGCTCGGTCTGGCACTGGCAGCCCAGTTGGTGGCACACCTCTTCGACCAGGGCTACATCACCACCTCGGCCTTCCTGGTGGCGGCGGTCTCCGCGGTCCCCCCGCTCGTGGTGGCACACATGCTGCACATGGCGGCGACTCCCGAGACCGAGCTCTCCGCCGCCGAGCGGATTCACGACCTGGAGGCGCTGCTCGACGCGATGGCGCGAGAGATGGCAGAGGCCCTCGACCGCGAAGGCCGGGAGCTGGTGTCGAAGGCGGCCGGCATCGCCAACGGTTTCGACGAGCTGGCAGAGGAGGCGGCCGACCTGGCAGGCGCGGCAGAGGCCGAGCTGGCAACGGTGCTGGCACCGGGCCCGGCGGCGAAGCGGCAGACCGGCACCCGCCAGGCCATACCAATGGCAGATGTCCGAAAGGCGGTCGCCGCCATCAAGGCGGATGACGACAGGCCACTGTCCGGCCCCGAGCTCGCC
This sequence comes from Kitasatospora sp. NPDC059462, assembly GCF_042749955.1. NCBI lineage: Bacteria > Bacillati > Actinomycetota > Actinomycetes > Kitasatosporales > Streptomycetaceae > Kitasatospora > Kitasatospora sp. NPDC059462. Next base: position 54,501 of record NZ_JBHYUU010000004.1, read on the forward strand.
ATCGAACTCGGCTGCTCGATCCGCTCCGGCTACCGCTACCTCAAGCTGGCACAGGCCGCCTGACCAGCGGATGGTCAACGGCTTTACCGGTCAACACCTTGACTGGTAAAGTCGTTGACCATGGCAAACCATCCTGACCTGGACTTCTCGTACGAGCTTCGCGTTCCTGGCGCAGCAAATGCCGGCGAGGGGTGGGAGACGCCAGCAGCCTCCGAGCACGGCGTGAACTGGGAAGGCACGGTTCACGACCTCGGCAGGCTCGTCCTGGCGGTCTGGCAGCGGGACTGCCCGAAGCGCTACCGCGGCCTGCCGGCCTACGTCGAGGTCCGAAACAACCTGGGCGCCTATGCGGAGATCAACGATCCGACGCCGGCCAGCGAGCCCCTGGCCGCACTTGAGGCGGCGATCGAGGCAAGCCAGATGGCGGACCTCGCGTCGGACATGCGGAGGCAGGAGCTCATGGACGTGATGCGGGACGTGCAGAAGTTCAGCAGCTACTCGCGGAACAACATCGCCCACCGCGTTCGCGGGGTGATGTCTCGGCCGACGGCCTTGAAGGTGCTGAAGGCGGAGCAGCGCGGCGAGTGAGCGGCAGTTCAAGCGTCCGACCTCCGGCTCGCCGCCCTAACTGAGAACCCAGCAGCCCGCCCAGTCCACACCGGACTGGGCGGGCTTCTTGCTGCCTGCGACAGGTTCCGCGCAGGCGCCCTCCGGTCCAACTGTTGAAGGAGCACCATGGAAGAGCCAGCCGGCCCCAACCCGAACGAGACCCTCGGCCGGGCGCACACCGAAGTCACCACCGATATGGGCAGGGTGGAGGCGAAGGTCGCCGCCCTGCTGTCCGCGCTCGGCCTTCCCCTGGCCGTCCTCGCGGCCGTCGTGCCCAACCGCCACCTCCCGACCGCCGTCGCCTTCCTGCTCGGCATCGCGGGCGCCGGGATGGTGGCCGGCGCCGTTGCCGCGCTGGCCGCACTGCTCCCGCTCGGGGTGACCGGCGCGTCGGCGCCGGGGTCGTTCCTGCGCTGGGCCGAATGCGTCACCGCGGACCAGGTGCTCGATGACCTGGCCACCGACCGCCGAGCCGCGCGGCTCATCCAGAGGTCTCAGCTACTACGCCGCAAGTTCCGCATGCTGCGACTGGCCGTTCAGTTCGGTATGGCGGCGGTGGTGTTCCTGGCCCTGGCCCTGGCCGCAGCACTGGGAGGCGCCATGGCGAGGTAGCCCTGAGGGGAGTCCGCCGGCCCCTGAGCGACCCTGGAACCGTGGCACGATCTCAGCGGCTAAGACGTGGCGGTCCGCGAAGCCGGGCACCGGGGGTCATACCCCCACCCCTGCGGGCGGACCGGCCACCCGCTACCCTCGCGCGCGACGTGCGGGCACACTCGCCCCCCCACACCCCCAAAGAGGAACGCGCGCGTAGGGAGGCCCGGGGACCGGCCAGCAGGCCCGGGAAGAGGCCGCCAAGGCCCGTCGCGGGCACCCCCTGCACTGCCTCTGACCTGGGGAAACGTGCCTGGATTTGCAAGAGTGTGACTGGCCCCGTAATGTTCTCCCCGTCGCCACCACGGGACGCCAGCCGGAAGGCGGGCCGACCGGGCGGCAGGCAACGCAAGCGATTGCGAGAGTTGCGAAACACAAGGCCAGCCCACTAGGGTTGGAACCAACGCCGAACCGGGCAACCGAGAACGGACCGCACGAGCGGTGCCGCCGGGGATACGGCAGGCGGGTTTCGCAGCCAGCGATTGCGAGAGTTGCGAAACGGGAGAACGGCCCGATAGGGTCGGACTCGACGCCAACCGGGTCAGACCGGGAGGCACCGAACTTGAGCGTGACGCTCACCCGGCCCCACCCCTTCGGGGGTGGATGTCGCAACCGCCAGCTTGGCGGTGTGGGTGGGTACGCAGGGCGACGGTAGGCCCGAAGATGCGTGATCCGGAGGCGGGGCATCCCGCCTGTGATGGCAGCGTGTTGGAGACGACGCCGAACCCCTGGGGTACAGCCAACGTAACAGGCAGTGGCGCGGATCTTTCGTCCGCAGTCCCGCCCGTACGGCCTTGGTGAAGCCGCGAACCGCCCCGATTCCCGGGGTAGGCGCGGTGGGAAGCTGTCCACGGATGCCCGTGGATGGTGGTGTCAGGGGAACCGTGCGGACTTCAGAGGTCAGGGCTCACCGTTCACATCGAACGGGCCGGAGAGATCCGGCCGGAACGAAGCGAAGCGGCCGGATGAACCGGCCAGTCCTGAGGGTGAGGGACGGTGAGCCCGGCAGTCGGGGTAACCCTGCTGCTGAACCCCGAATCGATCACCCGCCTGATTGTCCGGCCCGTCTTGGGCCGGGGCCCCCCGGACGCCTTGGGCGTAGGTGCGAAGCCACCGGGGGGTTCTAACGGACTGATTGCGAGAGTGTGACTAGTCCGAGCCCGCGCACCGTCCGATGTCGCGGCAGTCCGCCGGTCGAACCGGCGAACCCCTACCTGAGGAGATCCCATGGACTTCATCGTGACCCCCGTCAGCCTGGCCAAGCCCGGCCGGCCGGTGCTGGGTGCGCAGGAGCAGATCGACAACCTGGCCCGGCGGAACTTTGAGCTCGCCCGGAAGTTGGACGCCGCCCGCGTCAAGCTGGCCAAGGCCGAGCGCCGGGAGCTGGTCTGGGCGGAGGTGTCCACCGGCATGCTCGACCGCATCGACACCCTGGAGTCGATGGTCGAGGAGCAGGCGCTGACCATCGCGGAGCTGGACCTGTTCACCAGGGCCCTGGAGGTCGTGGTCTACCGCATCGGTCCGGCGTGAATGCGAGAGTGTAACTAGGCGAAACGCCCCCCTGGGGGGCGTCCGCCCGGGGTGGTGCCCGGGCGCTGATGAGCCAGCCGCTCAACCCCCGAAAGTGAGACAACATGACCTCCGCACGTGCCGACGTGGGCGACGAGGTGTTGGCCGAGTATGCGCTCGGCCTCGACAGCGAGCACGCGAGCTGGCCGTCCTGGCGGTCGTCCTGGTACGACCGTGACCAGGAGCCGACCCACGTGGAGCTGTTCAGCTACACGGAGTACCCCCTCAGCATCATGGACAAGTCCAACTACCGGGTGGCCGAGAGGCTGATCCGGGACGCGGCTGACCCCGACGTCGAAGGTGCGATCGTGCTGAACGAATACGTCGTCGAGGTCGGTGGTTCCGCGGTGCACTACGGCTCGGCGACCACCCTGTACGTCCAGGTGTACGAGGGCGGCTGCGATGCCGGCTGCCCCGGCACGCACACCGACGGCTGCGTGCCGGGGTGCGATCCCCTGCTCGACTACTGCTTCGGCGCGGCCTGCGCTGGGGACTGCCACGGAACGCGCCGGTACACCTCGGCCTTCCGTCAGGGCGTCGCGTTGGCCGAGCAGGTGAAGTGGGGGTACCCGCTGCTCGACGAAGGGGACTACTCCGAGCTGGAGGACGAGGTGTTCGAGGAGAACCTTGAGCTCGCCCTCAACGACGTACGGAGGGAGTTCGCCTTCGACGACGACCACGACCACGAGGCCGTGGTCGACCGCGCCCACCGCGACCTGCGCGAGCTGAAGTACAACGCGTGGTCGGCCGGTGAGGTGTCGCACCGCGACGTGGCTGAGGTGTACGCCCGGCACCGCGCCGCACACTTCGACGACCTGGCGCGGGACTTCCTGCGCGGTGCCATCACGGGCCAGATCGAGCTGATCGCGGCGTGAATGCGAGAGTGTAACTAAGCGAAACGCCCCCTGGGGCGTCCGTCCGGGTGGTACCCGGGCGCTGATGAGCCAGCCGCATCCACACGAAGGAGTCCTTGATGTCCCCCTCCATGGCCGAGCTGATCGAAGCCGTGAAAGCCCACGCCGACAAGCACTACGACGAAGGCGGCTGGGACGTGGTCGTCGAGTGCTACACCGACCGCGAACTGCAGGAGTGGCTGGAGAGCACGGAGTACGGCGCGACCGTCCCGACGACGGTCGAGGAGGCCGTCGCCAGGGTGGCCTCCGCTGTCGGGATCTGGGCGGACTGGCAGGCGGATGCCGCCTTCCACCGACGCCAGGCGCTCGGCGACGAGGCGTAGAGCAGAAGGCGAAACCGGCCGTTGAGCCGGTCGGCCGGGGGTGGTGCCCCGGTCCTGATGATGCCAGCCGCATCCCTCATCACATCGAGGCCAACATGAAGATCCTCCTGCGTAAGGCCTACTACGTCCTCAACCCGTGGGCCGGCCGCCGAGCCGAGCGCGAGGCGTGGCACAAGTTCGGCGACGCCGCGATCGAATTCCTGGACGCCGTCGGCTGCCCGGGATGCGCGCAGGCCGAGCACGACCAGCTTCAGAGGGACGTCGACGAGTTCATCGGCGTGTTCGACGACGGCATGCTCGCGGACTCGCTCGGCGAGCGACTCACCTGCACCGAGGTAGACGCCCTGGCCCGCCTGTTCGCCCGTGCTGGCCACCCCGATGCCGCGGAGCTGTGGCTGAAGTGCCACGCCGAGGGTGACGAGTGGGGCGACCTGCACCGCGACTACAAGGACGAGAAGGACGCCGCCGGGACCGTCGTGGACCTCAGCGGGTACGTCGTCGAACTGGCCGCGTGAGCCAGGAGTTCCGAGGCGAAACACACACGCCTGCCCACAGCGGCCGGCGTGTGTGTCAGGGCGGGGTGGTGCCCGCCTTCTGACGATGCCAGCCGCATCACAACTGAGAGGTCCCCATGTCCGACCAGAACACCTCCATGCTCGCCAAGGTCCGCGCGATCTTGGCCAAGGCCGAGGACCCGGCCGCCTCCCCGGAGGAAGCGCAGGCGTACTTCGCCAAGGCCGCGGACCTGATGTCGAAGTACGGAATCGAGCGCGCCATGCTTGCCGAGACGAAGCCGGAGACGGACAGGCCCACGACCCGGGTGTTCACGGAGAGCGGTTCCTACGTCCTCGACCGCGTCGGCCTGCTCATGAGCATCAACGATGCGCTCGGCGGCCAGTCCGTCCGATGGCGGGTCTGGGACGGCGGTGCGAAGAAGTACGTTCAGCGGGTCGAGCTGCACGGGTACGAGTCCATGCTCGACCGGGTGGAGATGCTCTACACCTCCCTGATACTCCAGGCCTTCAACGGCATGAAGCACGGCTCGCCAGGCATCGGCGAGTCCCCGATCGCCTACCGCAAGACGTGGCTCGCAGGGTTCCGCAACGCGGTCGTTGAGCGACTGGACGCCGCCGAGCACCAGGCCGTCGAGGAGGCTGACCTCGCTCTGCCCTCCGGAGCACGTTCCGCCGAGGTCGTTCTCGCCTCCCGGGAAGAGACGATTCTGGCGATCTTCAAGGCCGCACACCCGAAGGTCCGCCCGGCGCGTCGGCGCCGCCTCACCGGCTCCGGATGGCGTGCAGGCCACAAGGCCGGAACGCAGGCGGACCTCGGAGGCCCCCGCCTCGGCAAGGGGCGCCGTCCCGCCCTGGCGGGGTGAGCGTCGTGACCATGCGGCACACCCTTCGCGGCCCGAGCGGCACGTGGATCGGCACCGGCTTCTTCCACCCCAGGTGGACCCTCGGTGGAGCCCGGTTCGCGTTCCGCCACACCTATCCGGACGGCACCGAACGTCACGTCTGGGTCGACCGTGACGGCCGCGCGCTGATGGTCGGCTGGTTCAAGCCCGGCTGGCGCTCGAACCCCTGACCCCCAGGCCGCCCCGTCGATCGGAGGCGGGGCGGCCTGCTCTCAAAAGGACCAATCATGCCCATCCGCTACCTACTGGCGAACTTCCTCATGACCACCATCGTGGCCGGCGTCGGCTTCTGGCTGGGCGTCGCGCTGCACCCGGACCTCGGCGGCCAGCGCGAAAGCTCCGCGGTCGTCGAGTTCAACTCCGGATTCAGCGACGCCAAGCGCGACGACTGCCAGCAGGGCTTCGCCGCTGCCTGCCGGTGGCTTGACGCCCGCTGACCACCTCCACCTGAAGGACACTCACATGGACAACATCAAGACCGACGCCCGCGAGATTCTGGCGATCCACCGAGAGGTGGACGAGTGGCGCAATGACTACGACCCCGGGTCGCAGGAGTGGTGCACCCTGGTCAACCTCGCGCAGCTGTCGGCCCGACTCGTCTTCAGCCTCCCTGTCGACATGCTCCCGGAGGAGGAGCTGCGTATCCCCAGCCCGTTCGAATACCAGGCGGCCGATGAGCTGCTCGCCGAGCTTGCGGCCTTGGAGGCCCCGGCCAGCCGCAGTTTCGACGTGGCGTTCACCGAGTTCCAGGCCGAGTTCCCCGACGTATGCCTCACCTACTGGGAGCGGTGCGAACTGGACGACGCCGTCGCCGAGGAGGGCGAGCGGCCGAAGCTCGACGCCTCCCAGTGGCTCACGGCCAAGGAGGCGCTGAGGGACGCGGTGTACGAGATCGTCGCCTCGCACTCCCTGCTGATGGACTCCGCCTCCCACGCGATCGAGAACGGAGGCGACCTGTGACCTGGTGCTACGAGCTGTACGTCTGCGAATCGGCCGGCGTCGACCACGGCGACGACTGCGCGCAGTGGACACTCGCTGGCCAGTACTTCGACCACGGCTACCGCGACGCCTTCGTGGCCGCGACTGCGGAGCAGCACGCCGAGGTGCGAACCGTGAGCCCGTTCACCGGCAACACCACCACGCCGTTCCGCCACATCGAGGGCGGCGGCCTGTGCGAGTGGTGCGGTCCGGCGACCGGCCGACGCGGTCCGTGGATGCACACGCCCAACGAGGACCGATTCATGTGCTCGGCCTGCGTCGCCGATGGCGAAGCCTCCCTGGAGGTCATGAACAAGGCCAGCGGCTGGTACAGCAGTCGCTCGTACTGGCCCGTCCTCGAAGGGCCCGGGCTGAGCTGATTGCGAGAGTGTAACTAGCGAAACCCCCGCAAGGGGGTCGGGGCGGGGTGGTGCCTGCCCCCTGACGAGCCAGCCACATCGAAACGAGGACACATGCCCACCACCCTGACCGCCGACGACCCCCGCGTCTGGATCGGCTGCCTGGCCTGCTACAACGACGGCCGCCTGACCGGCGAGTGGTACGACGCCGACACCGCCGACCTGGTCACCCCGGAAGACCTGCACCCCGGGGGGACCGACCACGAGGAGCTGTGGGTCATGGACCACGACGGCTTCCTCGGCCTCCTCGACGGCGAGTGCTCCCCGTCCGAGGCCGCCGCGCTGGCCGAGGTGCTCGCCGAGATTCCATCGTTCGAGCGCCAGCCGTTCGCGGCCTGGTTCAGCGTCTACGGCGGCGGCACCACCGACCTGACCGCCGCGCTCTGCGAGTTCCGCGACGCCTTCTGCGGCGAATGGCCGTCCGAGGCGCACTACGCCCAGGAGCACGCCGAGAGCGGGTTGGACGAGCAGGAGAAGGAGATCTTCACCCGCTGGCCGTTCAACGCCCTCGACTGGGAGCGCGCCGCCGACGAACTGTTCTCCTCCGGCTACGACTCCGAGGACGCGCCAGGAGGAGGCATCTATGTCTTCTACGTGTGCTGACTGGCGGCCCGCCTGCCTGGAGTGCGGCGACGTGCCCGAGCTCCTGGACGAAGACCTGACCTGCGGCCCGTGCCGCATCCGCATCCACCTGAAAGGCCAGACCGTGAAGAAGACCGTCAAGCTCTCGATCGAGCGGACCACCGAGGGGGAGATCGAGCTGGAGCTGACCATCCCCGAGGAGTTCCTGGACGAGGACGGAGAGATCAACGACGACGACGGCCTCTGCGAGTGGCTCAACGACAACCCGCACGAGTGGGACCTGTTGGAGCCGTTCTTCGAGGAGATCCAGGACACCAACGTCCTCGAAGTCCTCAACGCCTACTGAGCCGATCGGACAACCGCGGCGCCCGCCCTGCCTGACAGGACCACGGGCGGGCGCCAGGGCGAAACCCCGGTGGTGAGCCGGGGTCGCGGGGGAGTGGTGTCCCCCGCCTGACGATGCCAGCCGACATCAATCACTCACGAGGATACCCATGAACCACTACGTCTGGTGCGGCCCCTGCGGTCGAACGATCCTCCGCGCCGTCCCGTCCGGCGAGTTCTCCTGCTTCCGCTGCGACGCAACCACGGACCCGGACGTCGACCTTGTCCTCGACGCCGGCCAGACCTGGGGCGTCGACGAGGACGGCCGCCTGTACGGCACCGGGGCGTGGACCCGATGAACTACCGCCTCCGCCTGTCCCTCGACTTCGAGACGCCGGCCGCCGCCCTCGCCTGGTTCGACGAGGCCCAGAGCTCCGGCCTGATCCAGCCCGACGTGGACCTCTTCCACCCGGACGCGCTCGACGCCATCCAACACGGCTACACCGAGCGGGACCTGCTCGTCCGCCGAACCCGCGACCGGATCGGCACCCTGGCGGTCCGCTCGGGCCAGGGGGCACGCCGTGGCCGTTGAGTACGGGAAGTGCACCTGCGGTTGCGGCAAGAGCCGGCTCGTCAAGGTCCGCATACCGGCGATCACCATCACCGTCGACCGGGACCGCTGGGCCGAGGAAGGCGGCTCCACGCCGGACTCCGACGCAGTCCGGAAGACGGTCGTCGACTACGTGTGCAGCTCGGTGAACAGCCTCAGCTGCCTGGAGGCGGCCGAAGCCATCGTCAAGATCGCCAGCAAGTGAGCGCCAGCACGACCGACTTCCCCGACCTGGAGGAGCTGGTCGACCTCTCAATGGAGGAGCTGGAGCAGCTCGCCGCCCCCTGGCCAGCGCGGTGGCTCCTGCCCCCGAAGCCCGGCGATCCGGAACGGGCGGTCTACCTTTTCGCCGGACCCGGCGGACTCGAAGTCGGAGTGCGGGATGTCCTCGGGCGGGACCTCGACATCATCGGCGTTGAGCTGAACCGGGACGCCGCCGCAACGGCTGTCGCGGCCGGCTTCCAGCGCATCGTCGCCGACGTGCGCACCCTCGACCCGACCCACCCGGCCCTGCGCTGGACGCGAGGGCTGATCGTCACCGCGCCCTGCCAGTGCTGGACCCCCGCAGGCAAGCGGGCAGGCCAGGACCCGCGCAACCTCCAGATCCTCGACGACATGTTCGCCTGCGCCTGGGAGGCCACGATCGGCGTCTGGGAGGAGGAGCGGGATTGCGACACCTCGTGCACCGGCGACTGTGACGGGTGCTGGGAAGGATGGTCCGGTCCGATCTACGGCGTGGACGAAGTCCGCGCCATGGCCGCCGAGCTGAGCGACGACAGAATCGGATTGATCGCCGAGGTCGTAATCTGGGGCCTGGCCCTCAGCCGCACCTGGGACGGCTTCGGGTGGATCGCGATGGAGCAGTCCAGCGCGCTGCCGCAGAGCGTCATCGACGGCATCCGCGCGGAGTTCCTGTGCGCCGACTGGCTGACCATCCAGTTCCAGGTGCTCGACGCCGTGGAGTACGGCCTGCCCAGCCGCCGCAAGCGGACATTCATGCTCGCCGCCCGCCATCGGTATCTCGACACCGCCGCAACGCGACTCACCGCCGAGATGCCGGTCATCACCGCGGCAAGAGTGCTGGGCTGGCCGCCTGGCATCAGGGTCAACACGAGGGGCGTCCGCCGGACGGCCGGAGGCAACTGCTGGTCTGCCGACCGGCCGGCCACCGCCATCACCTCGAAGATCCGAGGGTGGTACTGGGAACACGACCCCGCCCGCCGCTTCAGCCTCGACGAAGCGGCCGTCCTGGTCGGCTTCCTGCCCGGCTACCCCTGGACCGGCAGCCGCAGCTCCTGCACCCAACAGATCGGCGACGTCGTCGCGCCCCCGATGGGCTGCGTCGTGATCGGCGCCCTCCTCGGCCTGGCCTGGGAGCCACAGCTCCGGGCCTACCTCGCCAAGCTCCACAACGCCCTGGTGGCTGAGCTCTCGCTCGCCGCCTGACCACGACATACCAACCGAACGGAGAACCATGTCCACCCCCAGCATTCTCACCACCGCACTTCGCCTGCCCGGCAAGCCGGAGCCCGTCGTCGTCACCACGCCGGCCGACCAGCGCGGTGCACAGGGCAAGCACACGAAGGCTGTGCAGCTCGCCCTCGACCTGCCCACCGCCAGCAGCCCCGGCCGTGCGGTGAAGATCGGAGCTAGCCCCCGGCGTGCCCCGAAGCCCAGCAAGACGCACAGCAAGGGCCTGGGCTGGCAGCGCTGGACCGAGTCCGACGGCACCGTGCGCTACGGCATCGCCAGCGACGCGCCTCCGCAGCAGGCCGGGCTCGGCTGGGCCGGGCTCACCGCCCGCACCGTGGTTCCCGCCGACGGCGGCGACGCGTTCGCCATCTACCGCACCGGCCCGGCCGGCTCGGACTGGGCCCGCGAAGGCGACCACGTGGCGATGCGCCCCGCGCTCCTCCAGGACTGCCTCCCCGGCCTGTTCATCAGCGACACCGCGCTCGCCGCCTGACCGCCGCCCGGAGGACACCATGGCCGACAACAACGCCGCTCACACCCTGACCTGCCCGAACTGCAGGTCGACCAACATCACTCTCCACGTCCGAGAGTGGGCCGTCTGCGACACCTGCAAGTACGGCGACCTGTGGGGGCGATTCATGACCTGCAACTGCTGGGGCTACGACTGCATCACCAGCGAGGCCTGACGCCCCGCCCCATTGCGAAAGTGTAACTAGCGAAACCCTCGAAAGGGGGTCGTCGCGGGGTGGCGCCCGCGGCCTGATGAGCAGCCGAATCGGAGGAATCATGAAGACAAAGCCCGTGGCCGTGCTGGAATCGGGCGCGACGACGATCAGTCGCGTCCCGGCAGGAGACGAGCTTCACACCGCCGTCGACCCGTGGGTGACGACATACCGCGTCCAGGGGCCAAGGGTCACGGGGGCCGTTGAGGTCGGCCCGGCCTTCCTGGACTTCGACGGGTGGCGGTTCATGCCCGATGGCCTGTATCTCGCCTACGGACCGGAGCAATACCGGTCGCACGGCGGCTCTCTGGTGATCAACGGCGTGCGACTGGCCGGCGCCCTCAGCGTGCCGGCCGACACCCCGACCCGGTGGGGCATGATCACGATCCGTCGCGCACTCGGGCCGTCGTCGGGTTGGGATTCGAGCGCCCCCGGCGCGACGCAGCGCCGGGCCCGGGAGATCCTCAGGGTGGCCTTTGACGCTCACCTCGCTGACGAACAGCACGCCTACGTGATGGCGGCGGAGCTTGCACGAGCTCGCCGCCCGGCGCGGCTGGGGAGTGCGCGTGAAGCCGCGGCCGGTCTTCGCCGGGAACTGGCGGAGGTCGAAGCCAGGCTGAGCACGGCGACGGACCGACTCCGCGCGATGGAGGGGGACTTCGAGCAGCAGCTCGTTGCGCACGCCCCGGCCTCGAACTGACCTGCGAAGGAGAATCCGCATGAACGGTACCCAGGTGGAGATCCGAGACCTGAAGGCCGGCGACCGCGTGAAGGCCACCGGCAACGACACCCGCGGCCACACCGTCACCAGGAGTGGCACGTTGCTCGCCAAGCCGATGCTGGTGAAGGCCCAGGACTGGGGCACCCGGGTGAAGAAGTGGCGCCTGCACATCGACGCCCCGGGCTCCGAGATCAGCCGGTCCAACTCCGTCACCCTCTGGCCGAACGAGCGCGCCACCCGGCTCGACGGCGGCCAGCATCACCGCCAGGGAGAGAACCGATGAAGAAGACGTACGCCCGCTTCGGGTGCTGGATCACCGAGAGGGCGCTCGCTGCTGGGTATGAAGTCGACCTGCCGTGGTCGGGCGCCCGGTCTCGGCTCGCCGAGGCCGTCGGAGTCGATGCGGGCACCATGAGTCAGATGCTCAACGGCACCCGCCTGCCCGCCTCAAGTCGGTGGGAGGCGGTGGCGCGAACGCTCGGCGTCGCGACTGACGAGCTTGCAGACCAGGTGAAGTGCGCCCGCCGAGAAAGAGCGATTGCTCCCGTGCGCGGGCCCCAGATCGTCGGCCTGGCCGGGCTCGCCCGCTCGGGGAAGGACTCCGCCGCCGCCGCGCTGGTGGAGGCTGGATGGACGCGCCGGGCCTTCGCCGACCCGCTCAAGCGGATGCTCTACGCGCTCGACCCTCTGGTGTTCGGCCGGCGGACTCGGTTGAGGGAGCTGGTCGACGGAATCGGCTGGGACGAGGCCAAGAAGCTCCCTGAGGTTCGGGCCCTCCTTCAGCGGGGCGGCACCGAGGCCGGCCGCGGAGTCCTCGGCGAGGACGTGTGGGTGGACCGGCTGTTCCACGACGTCGACACCTGGACGGCGCCGACCGTCATCACGGACGTGCGATTCCCGAACGAGGCAGACGAGATCCGGTGGCGCGGCGGCCTGGTGGTCCTCGTCGTCCGTCCCGGGCAGGAGCGGATCGGCGAGGCTGACCACGTCAGCGAGTCGGCGCTCGCCGGCTACCTGTTCGACGCCGTGATCGACAACTCCGGCACCCTGGAGCAGCTCGCCGCCAGCATCCGGGGCATCACACAGGGCTGATTGCGAGAGTTGAGAGTCCGCACCCATTGCGATAGTGTGACTAGCGAAAGAGAGGGAAATCCCTTGAACGACACCGTTATCTACGACCCCTTGATCCTCAAGTACCTCCCCGAGGGGACGGAGATCGAGGACGCGGACGGGGACACCGGGACCAAGATCGGGGACGGCTTCGCCGTTGCCGGATGGCGGCACCCGCTGGACGCCGACTGGTTCACCATGCCGGCCACCGTCATCGACCCCGCCCCCGAAACCGTCGAACTCGTCGCCGACCTGTCCAGTGGGCGGGAGTTGCACCCGGTCCTGAAGGAGCTGAGGAGCATCGCCGCCGCCATGCGCGACCGCCTCCGCCAGCAGGAGGACGAACTCGGCGCGCTGACCGACGGATACGGCGACGTCCCCGTCCGGAACCTGGCCCGCTGGGACGAGCTCCAGGCTGACCACCGCGAGGCTGACTCCGCAGCGCTGCTGGAGACCCTGATCCGACTGGAGACGATCACCAGCCCCCGGAGCGGCCCGTGAGGCTGACTCCCCGCAAGGAAGAGATCGACGCGGTGAAGGCGCTGCTGGAGTCGCCCGACTTCGACAGCGCCGACCAGATGGCCAAGGCGGTCATCAAGGAAGTCGGCGAGATCCTCCAGATGCGCGACTGGGTGGCCCTCGTGCACACCTGGTCCGACGGGCACCGCGGACTCAACTGGGCCCCGTTCGGGAGCGAGGTGGAGGCCAAGTCCTTCGCAGACAAGATCGCCATCGGCGGTACCGGGCGCCTCGTCAAGCTCTACTCGCCCGGAGTGATGCTTGCCAACGTGACCAGCAAGAAGGGCTGGAAGGGCTACTGCCAGGACCCCGGCTGCGGCCACGCCCCCTTCACCCACTCCACGGTGAGCGCCGCCCGAGGCGCCTGCCACATCCCCACCTGCCCTTGCGGGCAGTTCCGAAAGTAGACGGAGGTAACCGCATGACGGCCAAGCCCGTCGCCTTCCGGGCCTGCCCCTGCGGCTCGAAGCGCGCCTACGAAGACGAGCACGACGCCCTCAAGGCGCTCGGCAAGGCCCAGGCGAAGCGCGCCAGAGTTGCCGACCGCCGTGGGAGCGGGCGGGGAGTTCGCCAGGAGAACCGCACCTACGAGTGCGAGTACGGCCTCTTCCACCTGACCGCGCAGTCCCGTACCAGCTACCTCGGAGCCGCCGCTTGACCCCGACCGACACCACGAACGGCTGGGGCTGGGTCCGCGGCACCCGGGGCGAGCAGACCCGCTGCTATCCGGCCGGCGTCGTTCCGCCGCCCACCACGGCCGAGGAAACGGTCAAGGAGATCGCCCGACGCCTTGGGCTGCGGCAGGCCGACCCCGAACAGATCCTCGGTCGGCTCGACCACCTTCAGGCGAGCCACCGCGCCGCTCTGCGCGCCGCCGCGCTGGCCCGCTACGGCGGGCGACCGACCAGCGCCTGATGCAGGGCGGAAGCAACCGGCTGCTGACCCCGGAAGAAGTCGCGAAGTGGCTCAAGGTCAGCGAGATCACCGTCAAGAACAAGTACCGCACATGGGGCCTGCCGGCCCAGAAGGTCGGCAGACTGCTGCGATTCCGTGAGCGGGACATCGTGAACTACCTCGACAAGAACTACGGGTAGCACCAGCAGGCTGCACAGCCCCACAAGACAGAGAGGGGCCCATGTGGCCACCGTTTTCCAGCCGTGCAAGGTGGACGAGAAGGACCGCTTCTACCCCTGCGAGAAGGTCCGTTGCGGCCACAAATGGACCGTCCGATACCGGGAGCCGGGCGGACGGACTGCACGTCAGCGCGAGAAGAGCTTCGCCAAGAAGACCGGCCCCGATGGTGCTGACGCCTTCGCCAGCAAGGTCGAGCACGACAAGGGCATGAAAATCTACCTCGACCCCGAACGAGGTGCCATCACCCTCCGCGCGTACGCGAAGGAGTGGATCGAACGACAGATCCTCGCTGAGGCCACCATCCGGAACTACGAGGGTTTCATCCGGAACCACCTTGTACCCCACCTGGGGCGGAAGACGTTGGCCGGCCTCGGGAAGCCCGACTTCGAACGGTTCATCGCGGCCCTTCACCGCAACGGTGAAGGCATGGCGGCCTCGACGATCAACGACCGGATGAAGTTCGTGACGGCCATGATGGAGGCCGCGGTCACCGAGAAGCGGATACCCGACAATCCGGCGGCCGGCGTCAAGATCGTCCGAACGAGCTCCCTCGCTGTGGATGAGGACGAGATCCCGACTCCTGACGAGGTTCATCTTCTCGCGACGAACATTTCCCGGCAGTACCGGTTGTCGATCTACCTGATGGCCGGTGCCGGTGAGCGTCTGAGTGAGGCCCTGGCGTTCTCGACCGAATGCCGGCGCCCCGGATACATCCGAATTCGCTGGCAGGTCAGCGCGAAGGCGAACCGCGGTGACTGCCGCACGACGTTCGTGCCGCTGAAGCACCGGGCGGAAGGCGAGTACCGAGACGTCCCGATCGCCCTCTTCTTGGAGGAGGAGATCGAGGCCCACGACGAGATCTACCGGCCGATCCCCGTCACCTTCAAGGACAAGGGTGGCAAGGAGAAGACGCTCCACGTGTACTTCGCCCCCCGGGACCGGGGCAAGGGGAAGATGCCGACGGCGTCAACCTTCGGCTACCACTTCAGGAAGGCATGCATCGCCGCCGGCCTGGTTGACGCGGAGGGGAATCCGAAGTACACCCCGCACAGCCTGCGGCACTTCTTCGCAAGCGCCGCCCTTGCGAACGGCGTCCCGATTCACGAGGTGTCGCATTGGCTCGGCCACAAGAGCATCAAGACGACTGTGGACATCTACGGCCACCTCGTTCCGGGGGCCTTTCACCGCTGCCGCGAGGTCATGGACAGCGTCCTTCGGCCGGTGCAGGTGGACGTGCAGAACCCGGCCTCCGAGAGCTCCGGGGACTACTGGACGGTCGCGTAGGTGTGCTGACCAGCGGAAACGGTGCTGGAACTGTGCTGACTTGGGCCGCCAGGATCAACGTTTCCGCAGGTCACAGCGTTGCTGTGGACGTTCCGCTTCAACGTCTGACCGTTTCACTGCTTTGAGGTAGATCGATCTGTCACATGCGCAGGTCGGACGGGGCCCGCCTCCCATGAGGCGGGCCCCGATCCCTTCTCCGTGCTGACTTGGTGCTGACTTCTCCGGCTCGTCGCATCCACTTGAGTGGTACGTTATGTGGTACCAGCTGTGGAGGGAGTTCAGTCGATGTCGATCACTGCCAGCGAGGCGCGCAAGGCTCTCTTCCCGTTGATCAAGAAGGTCAACGACGATCACGAGGCCATTGAGATCGTCTCCAAGCACGGGAACGCCGTACTCGTCTCGGCCGAGGACTACGCCGCCCTGCGTGAAGGCTCCTACCTGTTGCGCTCGCCGGTGAACGCCCGCCGCTTGCTCAAGGCGTACGAGAACGCCCTTGGTGGCATTGGGCTTTCCGAGCGGGAGCTCATCGACCCCGACGCGGCGGATGGCGAGAAGGGTGCCGCGTGAGGCTCGTCTTCGAGGAGGCCGGCTGGGAGGACTACACCTCCTGGCTCAAGAGCGACCGCAAGATGCTCGCCCGGATCAACAGGCTCATCGAGGACGTCCTGCGTGACCCGTTCACCGGCATCGGCAAGCCCGAGCCGCTGAAGTACCACTTGCCCGGGGCCTGGTCGCGGCGGATCGACGACGAGCACCGCCTCGTCTACCTGGTCACGGACCGGGAGATCATCGTCCTGGCTGCCCGCTACCACTACTGATCATCAGCTGCGGGTTCGCGTTACCGCGGGTCGCAGCGGTGTTGTGGCAGTTCCGCTTCACCGTGTGACGGTCCTGGCAGGAGGCCGTCCGGCGCGCGCGGGAGCGCGGTCGGGCGGCCTCCCGGCGTTTCCGGGGGTCTCCGGGGAAGGGGCCGGGTGTTCAGCAGGCGAACCCCGGGGAGTTGGAGAAGAACGTCAGGAACGACCAGGTCTGGGCGCCGATGACGCCGTCCACGGTGATGTCGGCGCACACCTGGAAGCGTCTGGTCGCGGCGTCCGTGACGGGGCCGAACTGGCCGTCCACGACGAGTGGTTCCCCGGTCAGGGAGGAATTGAGGTAGCACTGCGCCTGTTTGACGGCGTCTCCCGACGAGCCCTGTTTGAGGGTCGGCCGGGCGGTCGTGAAGTTGCAGCGTTGGGTGGGAGGGGTTTCTGTCGCCATCGGAATTCCTTTGCGATCGCACCCGGACGGGCGGACGGGGCTTCCTGGGGGCTTGTTTCCAGAGAAGCACAGGTCGCCGGGGGGCGCAGCGCGCGCGGGCGGGCCCGGTGGGGCGGGGTCAGGCGACGGTGACGGTGAGGGTGCCGTCGGGGCCCGGGGCGACGGTGAGGGATTCGAGGGTGGCCGCGTGGGCGGTGGGGCGGTGGGCGGCGGCGCGGGGGCCGATGCCGACGACCGGGACGCCGGCGGCGCGGGCGGCGGCGATGCCGGCCTCGGAGTCCTCGAAGGCGAGGCAGTCGGCGGGGGCGAAGCCGAGGGCGGCGGCGCCCTTGAGGAAGCCCTCGGGGTCGGGCTTGCTGGCGCCGACGGACTCGGCGGTGACCAGGACCGGCGGCAGGGGGAGGTCGGCGGCGGCCATCCGGACCCGGGCGAGCGGGGTGTCGGCGGAGGTGACCAGGGCGTGCGGGAGGCCGGCCAGGGCGGCGAGGAAGGCGGGGGCGCCGGGGATCGGGACGACGCCCTCGGTGTCGGCCTTCTCCTGGGCGAGCATCAGGTCGTTCTCGGCGAGGTTGACGTCCATCGGGCGGTCGGGCAGCAGGGCGGCCATGGCGGCCTGGCCCTGGCGCCCGTGGGCGACGCGCAGCACCTCGGCCGGGTCGAGGCCGTGCTCCTCGGCCCAGCGGAGCCAGCAGCGTTCGACCACGGCGTCGGAGTTGACCAGGGTGCCGTCCATGTCGAGGAGCACGGCGCGGGGGGTGAAGGTCGTCGCGGGCATGCGGGCGTCTCCAGGGGTGCGGGGCGGAATGCGAAGGGATTGTTTAATCAGGATACAAAAGATCCCCCTCCGCTTCGAGTGCCTTCAGCCCAGCAGGTGCGCGTTGACCGCCCGGGCCTCCCCGGCCAGCTCGGGCAGCTCCACCAGCTCGACGCCCGCCGCCTCCAGCCGTGCGGCGCCCCGGGTCTCGGCGACGAAGGTGGACGGCTCGCGCCAGGCCACCACCACCCGGGGGACGCCGGCCGCGATCAGCAGCTCGGCGCACGGCACCGGACGCGAGGCGCGCTGCCCGCAGGGCTCCAGCGAGCTGTAGACGGTCGCGCCGCGCAGTCGCGGGTCGTCGGCCGGGAGCTTGCCGAGCGCCGCCTCCTCGGCGTGCTCGTGGCCGTCCGTCTCGCGGCTGAACCCCTCGGCCAGCACCGTGCCGTCGGCGGCCACGACCACCGCGCCGACCGAGAACGCGGTCCGCGAGGGCGGGCAGCGGCGGGAGAGCTCGACGGCCCGGCGCAGGAAGGGCAGATCGGCGGGGCGGGGGCCGGTCGAGGGGCGGGGGTCGGTCACGGGGCGGGCTCCTTCGGGGCGTACCTGAGCAGGACGACATCGCCCACCGTACGGGCCTCCAGCAGCCGCATCCGGCGGGCCGGGCCGCCGGGGAAGTCCGCCGGGCCGACGAACCGCGGCGCCCGCGCCTGGCCGACCAGCAGCGGCGCCACCGCCAGCTGGAGTTCGTCCGCCAGCCCCTGGGCGAGGAACTGGGTGTGCACCCCGCTGCCGCCCTCGACCATCAGCCGCCGCACCCCGCGCGCGCCGAGGTCGTCCAGTACCGCGCCCAGCTCCACCGCCGCGCCGAGTGCCACCACCTCGGCCAGCCCGTCCAGGGTCGGGCGCAGCACGGCGGCCCCGGTGTCCGTGGTGTAGACGAGCCGCTCGCCGCCGGTGTGCCAGAACCGCAGCGAGCGGTCCAGCCGCCCGCTCGCGCTGAGCGTCACCTTCAGCGGGTGCTCCGGACGGCCCGCCGCGCGCCGGGCGGCCCGCCGTCCGGGGTCGTTGACCAGCAGCCGGGGATTGTCCGCGCGCAGGGTGTTGCCGCCGACCAGGATCGCGTCGCCGGCGGCCCGCTCGGCGTCGACCCGGTCGAAGTCGTCCGGGCCGGAGAGCAGCAGCCGCTCGGGGGAGGCGTCGTCGAGGTGCCCGTCGAGCGACATCGCGGCGCTCAGCAGGACGAAGGGGCGCGGCGCGGGCATGGTGGGACCGTTCTGTGAGGCGGCTGCCCGTCCACGGTACGGCGCGGGCCGCGGAGGGGGGCGGGCGAGGGCTGGTGTTCGCCGGACGGCCCGCTGCCGTCGGGGCGGCGTTCGCCGACGGGCCCCACCCTGGTCCGGACCTCGCACCGCCCACCACGTCGAAGGGCAGTCACCGTGTCCCGTCCCTCCCGCCGCCTGCTGCCGCTGGCGGTCGCCACCGCCGCCCTCCCGCTGCTGGCGCTGCCGGCCGGTCCCGCCGCCGCCGTGAGCTACGGCACCCCGACGATCACGTTCTCCACCGCCTACCTGTCCGGCGCGGTCGGCGCCACCGGCGACCCGACGATCACCGTCACCGTCGCCCAGAGCGGCGCCCCGGTCTCCTCGCTCACCGTGGCCGCCACCGCCAGCACCCGGACCGCGGTGGCCCGGACCGGCGACGTGACGGTCGCCGGCACCGGCTCCGCGCGCACCCTCGCGGTCGCCGCGCAGGGCGTCGGCTACACCGACCTCACCGTCAAGGTCACCGGGCTCGGTGGCAAGACCGCGTCGAGGACGCTGCACTACGCGGCCTCGGCGGCGGTGCAGTTCTCGGCGGACAGCCGCTACCTGACGGGCTCCAGCGACGCCTCGGCGGCGGTGGACGCGGGCGGCGGGTACATCGTGGTGGCCGACGACGAGTCCAACGTGCTGCGGCTGTACGACCGCAACGCCTCCGGCGCGCCCGTGCGCACCTGGGACTTCTCCTCGGCGCTCGGCGTCACCAAGGAGATCGACATCGAGGGCGCCACCCGGGTCGGCAACACCGTCTACTGGACCGGCTCGCTGGGCAACAACAAGGACGGCGAGATCAAGACGCCGCGGCACATCGTGTTCGCCACCACCGTGACCGGCTCGGGCGCCACCACCCAGCTCTCCCTGGCCGGTTCCTCCAGCGTCCTGCGCGACGACCTGATCGCCTGGGACCGCGCGCACGGCGACCGCTACGGCTTCGCGGCCGGTGCGGCGGCCGGGCAGGTGCCCAAGCAGATCGACGGCTTCAACGTCGAGGGCCTGGAGTTCGCGCCGGGCAGCACCACCACCGCCTACGTCGGCTTCCGCGCGCCGCTCACCCCGGCCGTCACCGGCGGCCGGGCGCTGATCGTGCCGGTCACGAACTTCCCGTCGCTGTTCAGCGGTTCGCACGCCACCTTCGGCGAGCCGATCGAGCTGGACCTCGGCGGGCTCTCGGTGCGCGACCTGCGGCGCAACGCGCTCGGCCAGTACCTGATCGTGGCCGGCTCCTGGGCGGCGGACGACAACTCCGACCCGTACGCGCTCTACCGCTGGGACGGTCAGCCGGGCTCGCAGCCGGTCAAGCTGCTCGACCTGCCGACCGCCGACGCGGGCGGCTGGGAGGCGGTGCCGGACGTCCCGGACCTCACCGCCCCCGGCGCCCGGGTGCAGCTGATCACCGACGACGGCTCGGCCGTGCTGTACAACGACGGCATCGCGGCGAAGGACCTCACCCAGCCGGAGTTCAAGAAGTCCCGCACCACCTGGTTCACCGTCACCCCGTAACCGCCGCAGGCCGGACGGCCCCCGCGCGGACGCCACGTCGTCCGAGCGGGGGCCGTCGCTCTTCCCGGCGGGGTGGCCGGGCCCGGGCGGCCCGGGCGGTGGCCGCCATGTGAGACGAATCTTCTTGAAATGCGGGACGGGGAGTAGCGTCGGAGGCGTCGAGGAGACCGCCGATCCCGAGGGGGACGTCACCATGACCGCACCGAAGCCCGCCGCCTACACCCATGGCCACCAGGAGTCCGTGCTGCGTTCGCACCGCTCCCGGACGGTCGAGAACTCCGCCGCGTACCTGCGGGACCGGCTGCGGCCCGGGCAGTCCGTGCTGGACATCGGCTGCGGCCCCGGCACGATCACCGCCGACCTGGCCGAACTGGTCGGCCCGGCGGGCCGGGTGGTGGCCGCCGACACCTCGGCCGAGGTGCTGGCCGCGGCCGCCGGGTACGTCGCCGGCCGGGGCCTGGCCAACGTGGTGTTCGAGACCGCCGACGTGCACCGGCTGCCGTACGCGGACGGGGAGTTCGACGTGGTGCACGCCCACCAGGTGCTGCAGCACGTGGTCGACCCGGTCGGCGCGCTGCGCGAGCTGCGCCGGGTCACCGCCGAGGGCGGCGTGGTCGCCGTCCGGGACGTCGACTTCGCGACCATGGCCTGGTACCCGCAGGTGCCCGAACTGGACCGCTGGCTGGAGCTGTACCGGAGGATCGCCCGGCACAACGGCGGCGAGCCGGACGCCGGGCGGCGGCTGCTGTCCTGGGCGAGGGCGGCCGGCTTCACCGACGTCACCGCCACGTCGAGCACCTGGACGTACGCGACGCCCGAGCAGCGCGCGTGGTGGGGCGGGCTGTGGGCCGACCGGATCACGGACACCGCCATCGCGCGGACGGCGGTGGCCGAGGGGTTCGCCGACGAGGCCGAACTGGCCCGGATCGCGGCCGGGTGGCGGGAGTGGGCGGCCGCCGGGGACGGCTGGTTCGCGATGCTGCACGGGGAGGTGCTGGCCGGGCGCTGAGCCGGGGCCCGGCCTTGCGGGAAGGGGGTGGTTCGTGGGGCGGCGAAAGGGTGAGCGGGTGTTCCACCGGATCCGGTAGAGTCGCGCGCCTGTTCCCGTACCTGACGGCCCGCCGCGACGATGCGCCCGCGGGATCCGCGGGTCGTCGTCCTGCCGAGCTGTCGCCCGCCTCCTGCGGGCCGGGGGAGATCGCACGTGTCCAAGCCCGAGTCCGACGCCGCCGTGCCCGAGCCGGTCGAGCCGGTCGAGCGGGTCGCGCTGACCAAGCCGGTGGCCGAGCCCGGATCCCGGCCCGAGCCCGCCGCGGAGACGGTGGCCGAGACGGCGGCCGAGGCGGCGGCCCCCGAGGCCGCGCCCGCCCCCGCTTCGGAGCCCGAGCCCGGCCCCGCCCCCGCCCCCGCTTCCGAGGCGGCCCCGGAGCCGGCCCCCGCGGCGCCGCCCGCGGCCGACCCGTGGGCCACCCCCGTCGGCCTGCTGCCGCCGCCGCCCCCCGGCGCCGAGCAGCCGCACGCCACCGGCTGGGCCGCCGTCACCCCCGGCGCCCACTCCGGCTTCCAGCCCGGTTTCGCCTACCTCCCCGCCCCGACGTCCACCAACGGCTTCGCGATCGCCGCACTGGTCACCGGCCTGCTCTGCCTGTGGCCGCTGGCGCTCGCCTTCGCGATCGTCGCGCTGGTCCAGATGCCCAAGCGCAACGAGAAGGGCCGCGGCCTGGCGGTCACCGGTCTGGTGACCGGTGTGCTCGGGGCGATCGTCACCCTGATCGCGTTCATCGGCCTCGCCGCACTCGGCTTCGAGGAGGAGCGCTACGCGGACGCCCGCCGGGGCCCGCAGGGCTCGGCGAGCATCGAGGACCTGGTGACCGGCGACTGCTTCAACCAGCCGCCGTTCAGCCCCGGTCAGGACGCCGAGTCCGCGAGCATCTACTGGGTGCACGTGGTGCCCTGCACCGCGCCGCACCACGGCGAGGTGGCCGGCTTCACCAACCTCGCGGGCCGCGGCGGCTCCTACCCCGGCCAGAGCGAGATCAGCGCCAAGGCCGCGCAGCTCTGCGGCCCGGTGCGCGACGACTACGCCCTCGACTCCTGGCTCGTCCCCGACGGCATGGGCGGGTCCTACTACTACCCGAGCATCTCCGGCTGGGCCTCCGGCGACCGCCGGGTGACCTGCACCTTCCAGGACGAGACGAAGATGCACGCGGGCAGCGTCCGCACCGACCGGACCAAGCTGACCCAGGCCCAGCGCACCTACCTGGACGCCGTGCTCGCCTACAACGGCGCGCTCGGCGCCGAGCCGGAGGCCGACGTCGACGAGGAGCCCGCGGAGTACCGCACCTGGGCCAGGACGATGGCCACCGCCTCCCGCAAGGAGGTCGCGGACCTCTCGGTCAACGGGGTCGACTGGCCCGCCGGGGCCAAGGCCAAGCTCATCGAGCTGGGTGCGATCAAGCTGGACGCGGCCAACGCCTGGGACGCCGCCGCCAAGTCCACGGACCCGGACACGCTCGCCCGCGAGGTCGGCAAGGCGCAGGCGCTGTCCGTCAAGAGCAGCAAGCTCGCGGTGGACATCCGGCGCGAGCTGGGGCTGTCGACGGGCGAGCAGGCCAGCGCGGTACGGGTCTGAGCGCCCCGCCCCTACCCTGGGCGCCATGGACACCTACCGGGTGATGCGGCAGGACGACAACGGCAACCGCTTCCTGGTCGTCGGGGGCGTCGGGCAGGAGGCGGCGGAGCGGCTCGCGGCCGAGTTCGAGGCGCGCGGCCACAAGCAGCTGTACTGGGTCGAGGCGGAGCCCGCCGGCGCCACGGGGACGAAGGGCCCGCGCGACTGACGGGCACGTCTATAGGGTCTGCGTCCATGGACAGGACCACCGATCACCAGGCGCCCGCCGGCGGCGCGACGGAGAACCGGATCGTCGTCGGCGGCGCGCTGATCCACCGGGGGCGGGTGCTCGCCGCCCGGCGGAGCGCGCCCGCCGAGGTGGCGGGGCGCTGGGAGTTCCCCGGCGGCAAGGCCGAGCCGGGCGAGAGCGAGACCGAGGCGCTGGAGCGCGAGCTGATGGAGGAGCTGGGCGTCCGGGCCAGGGCGCTCACCCGGCTGCCCGGCGCGTGGCTGGTGCGCCCGGGCCTGGAGCTGCGGCTGTGGGCCGCCGAACTGCTCGCCGGGGAGCCGCGCCCGCTGCAGGACCACGACGAGCTGCGCTGGCTCGGCCCGGCCGAGCTGGCCGACGTCGAGTGGCTGGAGCACGACCGCGAGGTCCTGCCCGAGGTCGCCCGCCTGCTGACCGTCTGAACGGCGCCCCGGCCGGTGCGGGCCGGATGGTACCGGCCCGCGCCGGCGAACCGCCGTGCCGCGCGGCGCGAACGACGCGTGGGGGCGACGGATCGGGCAAATCGGAAAAGCCGGTGCGGCCGTCGGGATAGCCTTGGTCCTGCTGGGTATGTCACTTTTCGGCACTATTCGTCACCATCGGTGAGCCGTCCCAGCCGGCGGCGCCGATCCGAGCAGAGCCGGAGGCCCCGTCGGTGTCGAATAGCGGGTTCGGGGGCGGGGGAGCGAGACGGGCGGGCGCCGGAGGGGGCGGCGCGGGAGCCCGCGCCCGGCTGCGCCTCGGTGCGAACCGCGGGTCGGGCGGCCGGGAACGGCCGGCCGGGCGCCGCCGGGGCGAGGGAACGCCCGAGGGGGCGCCGTCCGCCCCGCCGGTGCAGCCCGCCCCGTCCCTCACGGTGCCCGACGCGGCCCCGTCCTCCGGGATGCGCAGCCGCCCCGGCCGGCCCTTCCCCGGCGGCCCGCGCGCCGTCCCCGAGGCCCCCGCCGGGGGCGGCGGGGAGCGCCCCGGGGGCAGCCTCTTCGACGTGGTCAGGGTGGCCATCGCGATCCTGGACACGGCCGGCCGGGTGGTGCTCTGGAGCCCGGCCGCCGAGGACCTGCTCGGCTGGCCGAGCGAGCTGCTGGTCGGCCGCCGGATCGACGAGCTGATCCCCGACGAGGAACAGGTGGCCCGGATCCGGACCGCGATCCAGGACACCCTGCGCCACGGCCGCTGGGCCGGCCCGGCCGAGCTGATCGACCGCGACGGCGTCCCGGTGCTGGTGGACGCCCGGATCTCGCTCCTCGTCGACGGCGACGGCACCCCGTTCCTCCAGGTCAACCTGGCCGGCGCGGACGCCGTCCGGGCGGTGGAGCGGGACCTCGCGGTGCGCGACGCGCTGTTCGAGCAGTCCCCGCTGGGCATCGCCATCCTCGACACCGAACTGCGCTACACCGCCGTCAACCGGACCCTCGCCGAGATGAACGGCGTCGCGCTGGAGGACCACGTCGGCCGCACCACCGGCGAGACCCTGCCCGAGCGGGCCGCCGACGAGATCACCGCGATCCAGCGCCAGGTGCTGGCCACCGGCGAGCCGGTCATCGACGTCACCCTCGCCTCGCCGATCACCGCCCGCTCCGGCTACCGCTCGGTCTCCTACAGCCGGATGACCGACCGCTCCGGCCGGGTCCTCGGCATCTCCGGCACCGTGATGGACGTGACCGAGCGTTACCGGGCGGTGGCCAAGGTCGAGCACGCCCGCCGCCGCCTCTCCCTGCTCAACGAGTTCGGCTCCCGGGTCGGTGACCTGCTGGACGCCTCACGGATCGCGCAGGAGCTGGCCAGTGCGGTGGTGCCCCGGCTGACCGACCACGCCGCCGTCATCCTGCTGCAGGCCGTCGCGCACGGTGACGACCTGCCCCGGCACGGCCACGACCGCCGCACCTCGCTGCTCCAGCTCGGCACCGCCTCCGTCCAGGACGGCCCGGAGGTGGAGGTGATGCTGCGCCGCGGCGCCCGGATCACCTTCGCCGAGGACTCCGCCTGCGGCCGGGTGCTGCGCACCGGCGTGCCCGAGCTGCTCTCCGGCGCCGACCAGCTGAGCGACGTCACCTACGCCGGCGACCCCAAGATGCAGGCCGCGCACGACCTGGGCGTGCACTCGATGCTGGTGGTGCCGCTGCGGGCCCGGGGCATCGTGATCGGCCTGCTGCTGGTCAGCCGGGCCGGCTACCGCGAGGGCTTCGACCGCGACGACCTGGCGTTCACCGTCGAGATGGCGGACCGGGCCGGTTCCTCGCTGGACAACGCCCGGCTGTACGCCCGCGAACGCACCGCCGCCCTCACCCTCCAGCGCACCCTGCTGCCGCAGCAGGTGCCGCAGCCCACCGGCGTCGAGGTCGCCTACCGGTACGTGCCCGGCAGCAGCGGCACCGAGGTCGGCGGCGACTGGTTCGACGTCATCCCGCTGCCCGGCGACCGGACGGCGCTGGTGGTCGGCGACGTGATGGGCCACGGGCTGCGCGCCGCCGCGACGATGGGCCGGCTGCGCACCGCCGTCCGCGTGCTGGCCGCCCTCGACCTGCCGCCCGACGTGCTGCTGCGGCACGTCCACGAGCTGGCCGACGACCTCGCCCAGGGCCCGGACGAGGCGCTGCTCGCCACCTGCGTGTACGCGGTGTTCGACCCGGCCACCGCGACCCTGACCGCCGCCAAGGCCGGCCACATCCCGCCGGTGCTGGTGGTGCCGGGGGAGGGGGCCGAGGGACCGACCCGCGACGGCGGCCCGCTGCCCGGCGGCGCCGGCCGGATCCTGGAGCTGCCCTCCGGCGCCCCGCTCGGGGTCGGCGGCGTGCCCTTCGAGGCCGTCGAGCTGAAGATCCCCGAGGGCAGCCTGCTGGCGCTGTGCACCGACGGCCTGGTGGAGTCCCGGGACAAGGACCTCGACGTCGGTCTGGGCCGGCTGCTCACCGTGCTCCAGGAGCCCTACGCGTCGATCCAGGCGGCCTGCGAGGCGGTGCTGGACACCATGGAGCAGGGCCGCGAGCCGGACGACGTCGCGCTGCTGCTGGCCCGGCTCGGCCACGGGCAGGCCGGCACCCCGACGGCGGGCTGGACGCTGCCCGCCGAGCCGACCGCCGTCTCCCGGGCCCGCCGGCTGGTCCGCGCGACGCTCGCCGAATGGGGCGTCGAGGAGCTGACCGACACCGCGGAGCTGCTGGTCAGCGAGCTGGTCACGAACGCCGTCCGGTACGCCAGCGCGCCGATCGGGGTGCGGCTGACGCTCGGCGGGACGCTGCTGGTGGAGATCTCCGACCCGCTGCCGGACCCGCCGCGCGAGCGGCACGCCGCCGAGGCGGACGAGGGCGGCCGCGGGCTGGAGCTGGTGACCCGGCTGGCCCTGCGCTGGGGGGCCAGGGCGGAGGGGATGGGCAAGGTGGTCTGGTTCGAACAGGGGCTGCCGGGCACCCCCGAGGCGGAGCTGTCGGGCGGCTGAGTCCGGGCCGCCGGCCGCGGCCGGGGGAGCGCGCGCTCCGGCAGGGGGCGCGAGCGTGGCATTGTGGTTGCGCGGGCGGTAGGACAAAAACCTTCGCCCGATCTGATGTTGTGATGTTGAGGGCGTGTGAACGTACCCCTCGATGATGAATACTCGGTCTTCTCGACATCCGGACGGTCGCGGGTTTGGAGGGGTCGGTCCGTGAACAGCACCCCGGCGCGCAATGCGCCGAGCAGCAGCGGTCATGCCGCTGTACCCGGGCAGGCCGGCGCCCAACACGTGCCCGGCCCTGCCCACCACCACCTGCCCGCCCGCGCCCGCGCCCCGCGGCCGGCGGCCGAGGAGCAGCGGTGGGGTGCCGGGGACCCGGGCTCGATCTACGACTACATCCGGGTCGCCACCTTCGCGATCGGCCCCGACGGCCGGATCAGCCAGTGGAGCGACCGCGCGGCCGAGTTCTTCGGGGTCCCCGCCGTCGAGGCGGTCGGCGCCGACCCGGTGACCACCTTCGTCCCGCGCGAGCTCTGGCAGCGCGGGCGCGCCCGGCTGGAGCGCACCCTGGCCGGTGAGGAGTGGGTCGGCACCACCCCGTACCGGCACGCCGACGGCGGCGAGGGCCTCGCCGAGCTCTACCTGATGCCGGACAGCGAGCTGCCCGCCGCCGGCGCCACCTGTCTCGCGGTCGACCTCGGCCGGCTGCGCCGGATCGAGACGGATCTGGCCGCCTCGGAGGCGGTTTTCGGCCAGACCCCGACCGGGTTCGTCCTCTTCGACGAGCGGCTGCGCTTCCAGCGCGTCAACGACGCCTTCGCCTCCGGCATGGGCCTGGCCCCCACCGACCTGGAGGGCCTCACCCCGCACGACATCTTCCCCGGCTCCGAGGCCGACCGGCTCACCGCCGCCCTGCGCAAGGTCCTCGCCAGCGGCGAGCCCGTCTTCGACCTGCGCTTCCACGCCGCCGTGCCGACCCGCGAGGGCAACCGGCTCTGGGCCGTCTCGCTCTACCGCCTCAACGGCGCGGCCGGCCAGCCGATGGGCGTCGCCGGACAGGTCTCCGACGTCACCAGCCGGCACGTCGCCGAACGCGAGGCCGACGGCGTGCGCCGCAACCTCGCCCTGCTCAACGAGGCCAGCGCCCACATCGGCTCCACCCTCGACCTGGAGACCACCGCCAAGGAACTGCTGGACGTCGTCGTCCCGCCGTTCTGCGACCTCGCCACCGTCGACCTCTACACCGCGCTGCTCTCCGGCGAGACCGTGCCCAGCGCCGGCCGGCTCGGCGACACCGTGCTCACCGACGGCAGCGGCGAACTGCGCCGGGTCGCCGTCTCCAGCGTGGTCGGCGGCGCCTCCTCGGTGCTCGGCTCGGTCACCGGCCTGCCCATCGCCGAGGCCGGCGGCACCCTCTGCTACCCGCGCCGCTCCCCGCACGCCCGGGCGCTGCGCACCGGCCGCAGCGTCGTCCCCGAGCCCGGCCCCGACCCGCTGCTGCGCTCCACCCTGATCGTCCCGCTGGTCGCCCGCGACCAGGTGCTCGGCCTGGTCCAGCTCTCCCGGGCGATCGGCAGCGAGCCCTTCGACGCCCGCGACGTCGCCATCGCCGAGGAACTCGTCGCCCGCGCCGCCGTCTGCATCGACAACGCCCGGCTCTACCGCCGCGAGCACGAGCGCGCGCTGATCCTCCAGCGCAGCCTGCTGCCCCCGGGCAACCCGGTCGCCAGCGGCCTGGAGATCGCCTGCCGCTACCTGCCCAGCAACAACAACACCGAGGTCGGCGGCGACTGGTTCGACGTCATCCCGCTGCCCGGCAACCGCACCGCCCTGGTCATCGGCGACGTCATGGGCCGCGGCCTGCGCGCCGCCGTCGCCATGGGCCAGCTGCGCACCGCCGTCCGCACCCTGGCCATGCTCGACCTGGAGCCCGGCGAGGTGCTCGCCGCGCTCGACGAGATCGCCCGCGGCCTCGGCGACGACACCGCGCCGACCGGCCGCTCCAACCCGTACGGGCGGCTCACCTCCAGCGCCGACGAGGAGGCCCGCGAGGTCTACCTGGCCACCTGCGTCTACGCGGTGTACGACGCGGTCACCCGGCGCTGCACCTTCGCCAACGCCGGCCACCTGCCGCCCGTCCTGCTCGGCCCCGGCGAGCCCGCCCGGATGCTGGACGTCCCGCCCGGCCTGCCGCTCGGCGTCGGCGGCGAGCCCTTCGAGGAGGTCGAGCTGACCCTCCCGGACGGCGCGGTGCTCGGCCTCTACACCGACGGCCTGGTGGAGAGCCGCAAGCACCAGCTGGACGAGGGCCTGAAGGCCTTCCGCACCGCGCTGTCCGACGAGGGCAAGAACCTGGAGGACCTCTGCGACCACGTCCTCGGCGAGCTCAACCCGCACCACGGCGAGGACGACATCGCCCTGCTGATGGCCAAGGTGCACGCCTTCCCGGACGACGCCGTCGGCCAGTGGTTCCTGCCGCCCGAGCCGACCTCGGTCTCCAAGGCCCGCGAGTACGCGTGCAGCTGGCTGCTCGCCCGGGGTCTGGACGAGCTGGTCGACACCACCGAGCTGCTGGTCAGCGAACTGGTCACCAACGCGCTGCGGCACGGCCGGGGCGAGATCCGGCTGCGGCTGCTGCGGGATTCGACCATGGTGTGCGAGGTCTGGGACGACGGCTACGCCCAGCCCCGGCAGCGGCGCGCCCACGAGACCGACGAGGGCGGGCGCGGACTCCAGCTGGTCAGCCTGCTCGCCGAACGCTGGGGCAGCCGGCGCACGCCCAAGGGCAAGATCGTCTGGTTCGAGCTGGGGCTCTAGCCGGCGCCCGCCCCGGACGCGGAGCGGGTGACATGCGCCCGACCGGGTGCTGTCGCCCGCCGGGCCGCCGTGTCGGGGCCGCCGGGCGCGCGGGGGCGGCGTTCCATGGCCGCCATGCGCGCCCGCCTCCCCGTCGCAGCCGCCGCCCTGCTGCTCGCCCTCGGTGTCACGGCCGGCTGCCTCGGCGGCCCCGACCCGGCCCGCCCCGGCCGGACGCCCGACCCCGCGCCGCCCGCCCCGGCCGTCGTCACCGGGGACCTCGGCCCGGCCGACCGGGCCGCCGTCCGCGACGGCGGCACCCTGCGCTGGGCCGTCGACGCCGTCCCGGCCACCCTGAACGTCCACCAGCCCGCCGCCACCCCCGAGTCCGCGCTGCTGGCGCACGCCCTCTACCCCGCGATGTTCCGGCCGGACGCGCACGGCGAGTGGACGCCCGACCCGGACTACCTGGCCGCCGCCGAGTCCACGCCGCCCGGACAGCTGCCCCAGGTGGTCACCTACCACCTCAACCCGCACGCCGTCTGGAGCGACGGCACCCCCCTCTCCGCCGCCGACTTCATCGCCCAGCGGGCCGCGCTCTCCGGCCTCGACCCCGCCTCCACCGCCGTCGGCCCGGCCGGGTACGCGGCCGTCGACTCGATCGCCCGCGGCGCCGACCCGCACGAGGTGAAGGTCACCTTCCGCCGGCCCTGCGGAGAGTGGCAGGCCCTCTTCGGCCCGCTCTACCCCGCCGCCGAGACCGCCACCGCCGCCGCCTTCGGCCGCCCGCTGCCCGGCGGCACCGCCCACCCCACCGCCGGCCCGTTCCTGGTCGACGGGTACGACCCGGCGGGCGGGCGGGCCACCCTGGTCCGCAACCCGTTCTGGTGGGGCGAGCCGGCCAAGGCCGACCGCATCGAGTTCCTCGCCGTCCCGGCCGAGCGGCGGACCGAGGAGCTGGCCTCGGGACGGCTCGACCTCGCCCCGCTGACCACGGCGGTCGAGCACGCCGGTGCCGACCCCGCCGAGGCCCTGCGGCGCGCCGGGACGCTGCCCGGCGTCACCCTGCACCGGGCCGCCGGGGCCGGCCTCGTCCAGCTCACCCTGAACGCCGCCCGCGAACCGCTCACCGACCCGGCGCTGCGCCGGGCGCTGGCCCGCGCCGTCGACCGCCGGCACGCCGCCGGGGCCGCGCTGGCGCCGTTCGGGCTGCCCGCCGCACCGCTCGGCCACCACCTGCTGGCCGGCGACCAGCCCGGCTACCGGGACGACGCCGACGCACTGGGCGGCGCCGACCCCGGGCGGATGCTGGACGAGGCCGGCTGGAGGCGCCCCGCCGCCGGCGCCACCCGGACCGGGGCCGGCCGCGAACTGGCGCTCACCCTGCTGGTCCCGGCCGGCTCCGCGACCCTGCGGCGGGCGGCCGAGGCGGTGGCGGCGGACCTCGGTACGGCCGGGGCGGCCGTCCGTGTCACCGAGGCGCCGGCGGACGCCTTCGTCCGCGACCACCTGGCCGCCGGCGACTACGACCTCGCCCTGTTCGCCTGGCCGGCCGGACCCGCCCCGGCCGACGAGCAGCGGCCCGTCTACGCCAAGCCCCGCCCCGGCCCGGACGGCGCCCCGGTGGCGGGCCGCAACTACGCCCGGGCCGGGACGGAGGAGATCGACCGCCTCTTCGAACGCGCCGCCGCCGAGCCCGACCCGCCCGCCCGCCGGGCCCTGCTCCAGGAGGCCGACGTGCGGATCTGGCAGCTGGGCCACTCGGTGCCGCTGTTCCAGCGCCCGGAGGTGCTCGGGGTGCGCACCGGCGTCACCGGCGCCGGCGTCCGGGGCCTCGGCCGCCCCCGCCTCCAGGACCTGGGCTGGGCGGAGGAGCGGCGGACCGCCGCGGGAGGGGCGGCGGACCGGGGCACCGAGGTCACCGGGTGAAGGGCGGGTGAACGGGGTGTGATCCCCACCCCGCGCTTCCTGCCCGTTTCGGCCCAGCTGGGCGGTTCCCCGTACCATAGGAGGAAGCCGTGGCATGTCCTGCCCGGCGGGTGGACCGGTAGTAGCAGGCGGAACGGGTGGTGGCGGCCGACAGGGGTCGCAAGTGCGCGTCACGCAGCCGGGCGCCGTAACCCACGATTCCGGGAGAATCTGCTAGGCATGCCCACGCGCAATGACATCCGTAACGTCGCCATCGTCGCCCACGTCGACCACGGCAAGACCACCCTGGTCGACGCCATGCTGAAGCAGGCCGGCGCCTTCGCCGCCCACCAGCAGCTCGACGACCGGATGATGGACTCCAACGACCTGGAGCGCGAGAAGGGCATCACCATTCTCGCGAAGAACACCGCAGTCAAGTACCACCCGAAGGACGGTGGCGCGCCGATCACCATCAACATCATCGACACCCCGGGCCACGCCGACTTCGGTGGCGAGGTCGAGCGCGGTCTGTCGATGGTGGACGCGGTCGTCCTGCTGGTCGACGCCTCCGAGGGGCCGCTGCCGCAGACCCGCTTCGTGCTCCGCAAGGCGCTCACGGCGCGGCTGCCCGTCATCCTCTGCATCAACAAGACCGACCGTCCGGACGCCCGGATCGACGAGGTCATCAACGAGACCTACGACCTGTTCCTCGACCTGGACGCGGACGAGGACCAGATCGAGTTCCCGATCGTCTACGCCTGCGCCCGTGACGGCGTCGCCTCGCTGACCAAGCCGGAGAACGGCACCGTTCCCGCCGACAGCGACAACCTGGAGCCGTTCTTCTCCACCATCCTGGAGCACGTCCCGGCCCCGACCTACGACGCCGACGCCCCGCTGCAGGCGCACGTCACCAACCTGGACGCCGACAACTTCCTCGGCCGCATCGCGCTGCTCCGCGTCGAGCAGGGCGAGCTGCGCAAGGGCCAGACGGTGGCCTGGATCAAGCGCGACGGCTCCATCTCCAACGTCCGCATCTCCGAGCTGCTGATGACCGAGGCGCTCACCCGCAAGCCGGCCGAGGTGGCGGGCCCCGGTGACATCTGCGCCGTCGCCGGCATCTCCGACATCATGATCGGCGAGACCCTCGCCGACACCGAGAACCCGATCGCGCTGCCGCTGATCACGGTGGACGAGCCGGCCATCTCGATGACCATCGGCACCAACACCTCGCCGCTGGTCGGCCGGGGCGGCAGCGGCAAGGGCGCGGACGCCAAGTCCGGCGCCAAGGTCGACCGCAAGGTCACCGCCCGCCAGGTGAAGGACCGCCTGGACCGCGAGCTGATCGGTAACGTCTCGCTGCGCGTCCTGGACACCGAGCGCCCGGACGCCTGGGAGGTGCAGGGGCGCGGTGAGCTGGCGCTGGCCATCCTGATCGAGACCATGCGCCGCGAGGGCTTCGAGCTGACCGTCGGCAAGCCGCAGGTGGTCACCAAGGAGGTCAACGGCAAGACCCACGAGCCGGTCGAGCGCCTGACCGTGGACGTGCCCGAGGAGCACATGGGTGCCGTCACCCAGCTCATGGGCATCCGCAAGGGCCGGATGGACAACATGTCCAACCACGGCTCGGGCTGGGTCCGGATGGAGTTCGTCGTGCCGTCCCGCGGTCTGATCGGCTTCCGGACCGAGTTCCTGACCAACACCCGCGGCACCGGCATCGCGCACTCGATCCACGAGGGCCACGAGCCGTGGTTCGGCCAGCTCACCACCCGCAACAACGGCTCGCTGGTCGCCGACCGGGCCGGTGTGGTCACCGCCTTCGCGATGACCAACCTCCAGGAGCGCGGCGTGCTCTTCTGCGAGCCGGGCACCGAGGTGTACGAGGGCATGATCGTCGGCGAGAACTCGCGCTCCGACGACATGGACGTCAACATCACCAAGGAGAAGAAGCTCACCAACATGCGGTCCTCGACCGCCGACGTGGCCGAGTCGATCGTCCCGCCGCGCAAGCTCTCGCTGGAGCAGTCGCTGGAGTTCTGCCGCGAGGACGAGTGCATCGAGGTGACCCCGGAGACGGTTCGCATCCGTAAGGTCGTCCTGGACCAGAAGGACCGCGGCCGGACCGCTTCGCGCGCGAAGAAGGCGTGATCACGGCGCTCTGAGCCCCTCCGGCGGTGCTTTGGCCGGAAACGTTCGCCCCCCTTTCCGATGGAGAGGGGGGCGAACTTTTTCAACTACTCCACGCTGTCGACGCGCGTATAAACGGAATAGCGCCTACCACGCCAAGGTGTCCGCTGAGCGAACGTGACAGTCCGTCATTCATGACGACTGTCCGGTTGATGCCTGTCTGAGTATGTCTCATATGTCCGATTTTCGAAACTTACCGACCGTTCATGTGACCTAATTGAGATCGGCAGTGGTCACTTTCGTGTCCGTGCGTGACACATAGTGGGTGCAGTCAGGCTCGGGTCAAGGGTTAACGCGCAGGGGTGCGCGCCGAAACCACGAGCGCGGACGGCACGGCGGACCGGACCAACCGCCCGCGGTGCTCTCCTCGTTGGAAAGTCGAATTCAGGAGGCATCCCCCCATGCGTGGTGCAACCCAGACCAAGTGGATCGTCGCGGCGACCGCGATCGCCCTCGCGGCGACCGCCTGCAGCACCAGCTCGAAGAGCGACGACAAGGCGTCCTCCGGCGGCGGCACGATCGCCGTCCAGCTCGGTGAGCCGCAGCACGGTCTGATCCCGCAGAACACCGCGGAGTCCGAGGGTGCCGAGGTCCTGAACGCGCTGTTCGCCGGCCTGGTCGAGTACGACAACAAGACCAACGAGCCGAAGCTGCGCGTCGCCGAGTCGATCGAGTCCCCGGACAGCAAGGTCTGGACGATCAAGCTGAAGGACGGCTACACCTTCCACAACGGCGAGGCGGTCACCGCCCAGTCCTTCGTGGACGCCTGGAACTGGGGCGCCAACCAGGACAACGCCGCCGAGGGCCTGCCCTTCTTCGCCAAGATCGACGGCTCCGCCGACCTGGCCCCGGGCAAGGACAAGAAGCCGACCACCGACAAGCTCAAGGGCCTGCAGGTCGTCGACGACAAGACCTTCACCGTCACCCTGACCAACCCGTTCTCCCAGTTCAAGACCATGCTGGGCTACAACGCCTTCTACCCGCTGCCGAAGGCCTTCTTCGCGGACAAGAAGTCGTTCGAGGACGCCCCGATCGGCAACGGCCCGTTCCAGATGGACGGGAAGTGGGAGCACAACCAGCAGATCAAGGTCAAGCGCTTCGACAACTTCCCCGCCGCGGACGGCAAGGCGAAGCTGCAGGGCGTCACCTTCAAGATCTACGACAAGCTGGAGACGGCGTACAACGACCTGCGCGCCGACAACATCCAGGCCACCGACAAGCTCCCGATCTCGGCCATGGGCACGGTCAAGGGCGAGTTCGGCGACCGCTACATCTACAAGCCGGAGTCCGGCGTCGGTTACATCGGCTTCCCGATCTCGACCAACCCGGCCGCGTACGGCAAGCCGGAGATCCGCAAGGCGATCTCCATGGCGATCGACCGCGAGCAGATCACCAAGACCATCTTCTCGGGCACCCGCGTCCCGGCCGACGACTTCATCAACCCGCTGATCCCGGGTTACCGCAAGGGCGCCATGGGCGACGCGGCCAAGTACGACCCGGCCAAGGCCAAGCAGCTGTTCGACACCGCCGGCGGTGTCCCGAACAACACCATCGAGCTGGGCTACAACGCCGACGGCGGCCACAAGGAGTGGATCGAGGCCGTCGCCAACCAGCTGAAGAAGAACCTGGGCGTCGAGGTCACCACCAAGCCGTTCGAGAAGTTCGGCAAGATCCTGGACGCGCTGGGCGAGAAGCAGTACTCCGGTGCCTTCCGCATGGCGTGGTCGATGGACTACCCGTCGATCGAGAACTACGAGCGTCCGATCTTCTCCAAGGTCGCGATCGACAACGGCTCGAACTACGGCGGTTACGTCAACGAGCAGTTCGAGTCGCTGCTGGACCAGGCCGACCAGGCGAAGACCCCGGAGGAGGGCCTGAAGCTGTACCAGCAGGCCGACGACGTCCTGATCCAGGACCTGCCGTACATCCCGGTCTACACCTACATGTCCTCCGCCGCGTACTCGAAGAAGATCAAGAACTTCGACACCGACGCCCAGGGTCGCATGAACCTGGACGAGGTCGAGCTCGCCGGCTGATCTGAGACGCAGACGATAGGGGGCGGGTGGACCGGACCACAGTCCGGCTCCGCCCGCCTCCCTTCCTTGTCCGAAAGTGTGGAGGTCTGATGGGCCGCTATGTGATCCGCCGACTGATACAGGCGATCCCTGTTCTGATCGGTGCGACATTCCTGATCTACTTCGTCGTGTTCTCGCTGCCCGGTGACCCGGTGCAGGCGCTGGCCGGCGAGAAGCGAGCCGACCCGATCGTCGCGGAGATGATCCGCAACAAGTACCACCTGAACGACCCGTTCATCGTTCAGTACTGGAACTACATCACCGGTGTCTTCCAGGGCGACCTGGGCGAGAGCCTGACCGGTCGCTCGGTGAGCGAAATGATCGGCGAAGCGTTCCCGTACACCATGAACCTCGCCCTGGTCGCCTTCGTCTTCGAGGCGGTCATCGGTGTCGCGGCGGGTGTGCTGGCGGCCCTGCGCAAGGGGAAGTTCCTGGACCAGCTGGTCCTCATCAGCACCCTGCTGGTCATCTCGATCCCGGTCTTCGTCACCGGCTTCGTGCTCCAGCTGGTGCTCGGCGTCAAGCTGAAGAACGACTACGGCATCGAGATCTTCGCGGTCTCGTTCAACGAGGAGGACGGGCTCCGCGCCTACCTGCTCCCGGCCCTGGTGCTGGCCTCGCTGTCGCTGGCCTACGTCGCCCGACTGACCCGCACCAGCCTCATGGAGACCATGCGCACGGACTACGTCCGCACCGCGGTCGCCAAGGGCCTGAAGCGCCGTCGGGTGGTCGGCCGGCACGCCCTGCGCAACGCGCTGATCCCGATCGTCACCTTCCTGGGTGCCGACCTCGGCGGTCTGATGGGCGGTGCGGTCATCACCGAGAAGATCTTCAACATTCACGGCATCGGCGGTCTGCTCGCCCAGTCCGTGTACCAGAAGCAGGGGACGATCATCGTCGGCGTGGTCACGCTGCTGGTGCTGATCTACCTGGTCACCACCCTGCTCGTGGACCTGCTGTACGCCGTGCTCGACCCGAGGATCCGCTATGAGTGACACCATCACCAAGGACGCCGAGACCCAGCCGGGGGACAACCGGCCCGAGGCCGGCCAGGGCAAGACCGAGAAGCCGGAGCGCGTCGCCAGCCTCTGGACCGACGCGATGCGCGACCTGCGCCGCAACCCGGTCTTCATCATCGGCGCCGTGCTGGTCTTCTTCCTCGTGGTCATCTCGATCGCCCCGGGCCTGTTCACCGACGGCAGCCCGTTCGACGGCAACGCCTGCGACCTGGCCAACTCCCTGAAGCGTCCGAGCACCGACCACTGGTTCGGCTACGACGTCCAGGGCTGCGACGTCTACACCCGCACGGTGTGGGGCGCCCGCAACTCGATCATCGTCGGCATCGTGACCACCCTGGTGGTCACCGTGGTCGGCGCCCTGCTCGGCCTCTGGGCCGGCTGGAAGGGCGGGATCGTCGACTCGATCCTGTCCCGCTTCACCGAGATCTTCTTCTCGATCCCGCTGCTGCTCGGCGGCATGCTGATCATGTCGATGATCCCGTGGGCCGGTAACGCCTACAGCGTCTCGCTGGTGATGGCCGTCCTCGGCTGGCCGCAGATCTTCCGCATCATGCGCGCCTCCGTGCTGGCCAACAAGAACAACGACTACGTGATGGCCGCCCGTGCGCTGGGTGCCGGATCGGGCCGGATCACCTTCCGGCACATCCTGCCGAACGCCATCGCGCCGGTCATCGTCGTCGCCGCGATCTCCCTGGGCGTCTACATCGGCGCCGAGGCTGCCCTGTCCTACCTGGGCATCGGCGTCCAGCCGCCGCAGATCTCCTGGGGCCTGATGATCAGCGACGCCTCGGTCCGCTTCCTGGACGCGCCGCACGTCCTGCTCTTCCCGTCGGCCGCGCTGTCCATCACCGTGCTGGCCTTCATCATGCTCGGCGACGCGGTGCGCGACGCCCTCGACCCGAAGCTCCGCTGAGAGAAGAGGTGACGACCCGATGACCACCGTGATCGAGAAGAACCAGAAGAACGGCCGCCTGGAGGTCGGTACCCCGCTGCTGGAGGTCAAGGACCTCCACGTGGAGTTCCACACCCGGGACGGCGTCGCCAAGGCCGTGAACGGCGTCAACTACTCGGTTGCCGCCGGTGAGACCCTCGCGGTGCTCGGCGAGTCCGGCTCCGGCAAGTCGGTGACCGCCCAGACCATCATGGGCATCCTCGACATGCCGCCCGGCAAGATCTCGCAGGGCCAGATCCTCTTCCGCGGGCAGGACATGCTCGCCATGAAGGAGGAGGAGCGCCGGCAGATCCGCGGCCAGAAGATCGCGATGATCTTCCAGGACGCGCTGTCCTCGCTGAACCCGGTGATGACCGTCGGCGCCCAGCTCGGCGAGATGTTCCGGGTGCACCGCGGCGCCTCCAAGAAGGAGGCCCGGGAGAAGGCCGTCGAGCTGATGGAGCGGGTGCGCATCCCCGCCGCCAAGCAGCGCGTGGGCGACTACCCGCACCAGTTCTCCGGCGGCATGCGCCAGCGCATCATGATCGCCATGGCGCTCTCCATGGAGCCCGACCTGATCATCGCCGACGAGCCCACCACCGCCCTGGACGTCACCGTCCAGGCCCAGGTGATGGACCTGCTCGCGGAGCTGCAGGACGAGTACAACATGGGCCTGATCCTGATCACCCACGACCTCGGCGTGGTCGCCGACGTCGCGGACAAGATCGCCGTGATGTACGCCGGCCGGATCGTCGAGACCGCCCCGGTGCACGACCTGTACGCCAACCCGGCGCACCCGTACACCAAGGGCCTGCTCCGCTCCATCCCGCGCCTGGACCAGAAGGGCCAGGAGCTGTACGCGATCAAGGGCCTGCCCCCGAACCTGCTCAAGGTCCCGGCCGGCTGCGCGTTCAACCCCCGCTGTGACGTCGCCACCGACGTGTGCCGCACGGAGATCCCGAAGCTGCACCAGGTGACCGACAAGGACGGCAAGGAGCTCACCGGCCGCCGCAGCGCGTGCCACCTCTGGAAGGAGACCCTCCATGGCTGAGCCCATCCTGGAGGTCAAGGACCTGGTCAAGCACTACCCGCTGACCCAGGGCATCCTGTTCAAGAAGCAGGTCGGCGCCGTCAAGGCCGTCGACGGCGTCTCCTTCGAGCTGGCGAGGGGCGAGACGCTCGGCATCGTCGGCGAGTCCGGCTGCGGCAAGTCGACGCTGGCCAAGGTGCTGATGCACCTGGAGCGGGCGACGTCCGGCCAGGTGCTGTTCAAGGGCGAGGACATCACCAAGCTGTCCGGCGCGGGCCTCAAGGCCGTCCGCCGGAACATCCAGATGGTGTTCCAGGACCCGTACACCTCGCTCAACCCGCGCATGACGGTCGGCGACATCATCGGCGAGCCCTTCGAGATCCACCCCGAGGTGGCTCCCAAGGGCGACCGCCGCAAGGCCGTCCAGGACCTGCTGGACGTCGTCGGCCTCAACCCGGAGTACATCAACCGGTACCCGCACCAGTTCTCCGGCGGTCAGCGCCAGCGCATCGGCATCGCCCGCGGCCTGGCGCTCAAGCCCGAGATCATCATCTGCGACGAGCCGGTCTCCGCGCTCGACGTGTCCGTCCAGGCCCAGGTGATCAACCTGCTGGAGCAGCTCCAGAACGAGTTCGAGCTCTCCTACATGTTCATCGCCCACGACCTCTCGATCGTCCGGCACATCTCCGACCGCGTCGGCGTGATGTACCTCGGCAAGATGGTCGAGATCGGCACGGACGAGGAGATCTACGAGAACGCCACCCACCCGTACACCCAGGCGCTGCTCTCCGCGGTGCCGGTGCCGGACCCGGAGGCGCGCGCGAACCGCGACCGGATCATCCTGACCGGTGACATCCCCTCGCCGGCCAACCCGCCGTCCGGCTGCCGCTTCCGCACCCGCTGCTGGAAGGCGGAGGAGCGCTGCTCGACCGAGGTCCCGCTGCTCGCGGTGCCCGAGGTGCTGAGCGGCCCGGCCAAGCACCAGTCGGCGTGCCACTTCGCCGCCGTCCGGGAGACGGCCGCGGCCTGACCGCCCGACCGTTCCCGCCCGGAGGGGCCCGTCGCCGTTCACGGCACGGGCCCCTCCGGCGTCGGCGCGCCCGCGTCCGCCGGGGCGTCAACCGAGGCCGCGCCGGTGCACCCGTCCGGGGGTTCCCCGCTCGCGCCGCCGGGCGGCCGCGCTTCTCATGGGGTGTGATGCGTCACACACCTTGAGGAGGGACCTCCATGCCCGTGGCCACCCGTGCTCGATGGGTCCTCGCCGCAGCGACGTCCGTGGCCCTGGTGGCCAGTGGATGCAGCAGCAGCAGCGACGGGGGCGGCAGCAGCGGCTCGTCGGACACCAGCAAGACCTTCAGCTACCAGAGCAGTGAGCCGCAGAACGCGCTGCAGCCCGCGAACGCCAACGAGACCGGCGGCGGGCGCATCCTGCAGAACCTCTTCAAGGGTCTGGTCGACTACGACCCCGAGACCGCGAAGATCCGGATGCAGGCCGCGGACAAGATCGAGACCAGTGACTCGCAGACCTTCAACGTCACGCTGAAGGACGGCTGGAAGTTCCACGACGGCACGCCGGTGCACTCCAAGAACTTCGTGGACGCCTGGAACTGGGGTGCGACCAGCACCAACAACCAGATCAACAGCTCCTGGTTCTCCGACATCGAGGGCTACCAGGACGTCCACCCGGCGAGCGGGCAGCCGACCGCGGCCAAGATGTCCGGACTGACCGTCACGGACGACCTGCACTTCACCGTCAAGCTGAGCCACAAGGTCTCGTACTTCGAGTACAAGCTCGGCTACATCGCCTTCTCGCCGCTCCCGGACGGCTTCTTCAACGACCCCACCGGGTACGGCCAGAAGCCGGTCGGCAACGGCGCCTACCAGTTCGTCAGCTGGGACCACAACCAGCAGGTGGTCACCAAGGCCTTCGCGGACTACCAGGGCGTGGACAAGCCGAAGAACGGCGGCATCGTCTTCAAGATGTACAGCACCGCCGAGGCCGCCTACGCCGACCTGCAGTCCAACAACCTGGACGTGATGGACCAGGTGCCGCCCTCGGCGCTGGCCACCTACAAGAGCGACCTCGGCGACCGGGCGATCGACGCCCCGCAGGGCGCCATCCAGAACATCGGCTTCACGCTCTACCAGGCCGACTGGGCGCCCCCGGAGAAGGCCAAGGTCCGCCAGGGCCTGTCGATGGCGATCGACCGCGACACCATCACCAAGACGGTGCTCCAGGGCTCGCGCAAGCCGGCCACCGCCTGGGTCGCCGAGGGCGTCGAGGGCTACAAGGACGGCCAGTGCGGTGACAACTGCAAGTTCGACCCGGCCAAGGCCAAGCAGCTGATCACCGAGGGCGGCGGCGTCCCCGGCAACAAGCTGACCATCACCTACAACGCGGACGGCGGCCACAAGGAGTGGGTCGACGCGGTCTGCAACTCGATCCGGCAGAACACCGGCGTGGACTGCGTCGGCGACCCCAAGCCGGACTTCAAGACCGCCCGCGCGGCGATCACCGGCCACCAGATCAACGGCGCCTTCCGCACCGGCTGGGTCCAGGACTACCCGCTGAACGCCAACTTCCTCGCCGACGTGTACCGCACCGGCGCGGCGTCCAACGACTTCGGGTACAGCAACCCGCAGTTCGACCAGCTCGCCACCCAGGCCGACGAGGCGTCCAGCGTCTCCGACACGGTGACCGGCTACCAGCAGGCCGAGGCCGTGCTGGCCCAGGGCATGCCGGCCATCCCGCTCTGGTACTACCGCACCAACTCGGGCTACTCCACCAAGGTCCAGAACGTGAAGTTCGACTCCTTCGGCAACCCGGCCTGGACCCAGGTCGAGGTCAAGGGCTGACGAGTCGCCCCGCGCAGGCCCCGCCCTTCTCCGCACGGAGGGCGGGGTCCGGGCACTCGACCACTTCTCCAGGAGGGAGGCTCGGATGGGCAGTTACGTGCTGCGGCGGGTGCTGCAGATGATCCCGGTGTTCTTCGGCACCACGCTGCTGATCTTCCTGATGGTCTACACGCTGCCGGGTGACCCGGTCGCGGCGCTGTTCGGGGAGAAGGCCGCCGACCCCGCCGTGGTCGCCAACCTCAAGCACAAGTACTACCTCGACCAGCCGATCTGGAAGCAGTACCTGCACTACATGGGGAACCTCTTCCAGGGCGACTTCGGCACCAGTTTCACCGGCCGCCCGGTCTCCGACATCATGGCGGACGCCTTCCCGGTCACCATCCGGCTGGCCCTGCTGGCCTTCGCCTTCGAGATGATCTTCGGACTGCTGCTGGGCCTGGTCTCCGGACTGAAGCGCGGCAGCGCGCAGGACACCGTGGTCCTGATCCTCACCCTGCTGGTGATCTCCATCCCGGTCTTCGTCCTGGCGTACATCGCGCAGACCGTCTTCGCGACCAACCTGGGCTGGGTCACCCCGACCGTCCAGGACTCCCGGGACCTCTCGCAGCTGATCCTTCCGGCGATCGTGCTGGGCTCGCTGTCGCTGGCGTACGTCGCCCGGCTCACCCGCACCTCGATCGGCGAGAACCTGCGGGCCGACTACATGCGCACCGCGGTGGCCAAGGGCCTGCCCCGGCGCACCATCGTCTCCCGTCACCTGCTGCGCAACTCGCTGATCCCGGTGGTCACCTTCCTCGGCACCGACCTCGGCGCGCTGATGGGCGGCGCGATCGTCACCGAGGGAATCTTCAACGTGCAGGGCGTCGGCAACGTCCTCTACCGGGCGATCAACCAGAAGGAGGGGCCGACCGTGGTCGGCATCGTCACCGTGCTGGTGATCGTCTACCTGGTGGCCTCCCTGGTCGTCGACCTGCTCTACGCCGTCCTGGACCCGAGGATCCGCTATGCCTGACGTCCACGACGAGAGCTCCTTCGAACCGCATCCCAAGCCGGGGGTGGACCACTTGGACTACGCCGGCGAGCAGGGCATGGCGGTCGAGCAGGAGACGCTGATCGAGCCCGACCCGGAGAAGCGGGAAGAGGCCCGCAGCCTCTGGGGCGACGCCTGGCGGGACCTCCGCAAGCGGCCGATCTTCCTGGTCTCGGCGGTGCTGATCGTGCTGCTGATCGTGATGGCGGTCTTCCCCTGGGCGTTCACCGACGCCGATCCGCGCAAGGCCGACCTGGTCAACAACTACCTCAGGCGGCCGGACTGGTCGGACTTCTTCGGCGCCGGCTGGTTCGGCTACGACGGCCAGGGCCGCTCCATCTACGCCCGGGTGGTGTACGGGGCGCGGGCCTCGATCACCGTCGGCATCTTCGTGACCGCCACGGTCACCGTGCTCGGCGGGCTGACCGGGATGGTGGCCGGCTACTTCGGCGGCACCGTGGACGCGCTGCTCTCCCGGATCATCGACATCTTCTTCGGCATCCCGCTGCTGCTCGGCGCGCTGGTGCTGCTGAACGCCTTCTCCACCCGCACGGTGTGGACCGTGGTCGTCGCGCTGGGCGTGCTGGGCTGGACCCAGATCGCCCGCGTGATGCGCGGCGCGGTGCTGACGGTCAAGCAGTCCGACTTCGTGGTGGCCGGCAGGGCGCTCGGGGCGGGGACCGGCCGGCTGATGTTCCGGCACATCCTGCCGAACGCGGTCGCCCCGGTGATCGTGGTGGCGACCATCGCGCTGGGCGGCTACATCGCCACCGAGGCGACGCTGAGCTTCCTCGGCATCGGTCTGCAGGACCCGACGATCTCCTGGGGCATCGACATCTCCTCCGCCCAGAAGGTGATCCGCACCGCCCCGTTCGTCCTGTTCTTCCCGGCCGCGGCGCTCTCCATCACCGTGCTGGCCTTCATCATGCTGGGCGACGCGGTGCGCGACGCCCTCGACCCGAAGCTGCGATGAGCGAGGGGACGCATCGTGACCACAGCAGTCGATAGCGGCAAGGCGCGGCAGGAGGAGCCCTACCAGGGGCCGCTGCTCGACGTCCGCGACCTGCACGTCGAGTTCGTGACCCGGGACGGGGTGGCGAAGGCGGTCAACGGGGTCAACTACAGCGTCCGGGCCGGGGAGACGCTGGCGGTGCTCGGCGAGTCCGGCTCCGGCAAGT
This sequence comes from Kitasatospora sp. NPDC059462, assembly GCF_042749955.1. Classification (NCBI taxonomy): domain Bacteria; kingdom Bacillati; phylum Actinomycetota; class Actinomycetes; order Kitasatosporales; family Streptomycetaceae; genus Kitasatospora; species Kitasatospora sp. NPDC059462. The sequence goes on from NZ_JBHYUU010000004.1 coordinate 98,009, forward strand.
CGGTGACCGCGCAGGCGATCATGGGCATCCTCGACATGCCGCCGGCCCGGATCCCCCGGGGTGAGATCCGCTTCCGCGGCCAGGACATGCTGAAGATGGACAAGGAGACCCGGCGCAAGGTGCGCGGGCAGAAGATCGCGATGATCTTCCAGGACGCGCTCTCCTCGCTCAATCCGGTGCTCACCGTCGGCTTCCAGCTCGGCGAGATGTTCCGCGCCCACCACGGCAGTTCGCGCAAGGCGGCGAAGGAGAAGGCCGTCGAGCTGATGGAGCGGGTGCGGATCCCCGCCGCCCGGCAGCGGGTCAACGACTACCCGCACCAGTTCTCCGGCGGCATGCGCCAGCGCATCATGATCGCCATGGCGCTGGCGCTGGAGCCGGACCTGATCATCGCGGACGAGCCGACCACCGCGCTGGACGTCACCGTGCAGGCGCAGGTGATGGACCTGCTCGCGGAGCTGCAGGACGAGTACCACATGGGGCTGATCCTCATCACGCACGACCTGGGCGTGGTCGCGGACGTCGCCGACAAGATCGCGGTGATGTACGCGGGCCGGATCGTGGAGACGGCGCCCGTGCACGAGCTGTACGCCCGCCCGGCCCACCCGTACACCCGGGGGCTGCTGGACTCGATCCCGCGCCTGGACCAGAAGGGCCAGGAGCTGTACGCGATCAAGGGGCTGCCGCCCAACCTGCTGCGGATCCCGCCGGGCTGCGCGTTCAACCCGCGCTGTCCGCGCGCCCAGGACATCTGCCGGCGGGAGGTGCCGGAGCTGTTCCCGGTCACCGAGGACGACGGCACCGAGCTGGCCGGGCGGGGCAGTGCCTGCTTCTTCTGGAAGGAGACGCTCCATGACCGTTGACGGGACCGGTGCGGTCGAGTCGCCGGCGGAGGCCGCCTTCGAGCAGGAGGTGGCGCGCGGCGAGCCGATCCTCGAAGTCCGCGACCTGGTCAAGCACTTCCCGCTGACCAGGGGCGTGCTGTTCAAGAAGCAGGTCGGCGCGGTGAAGGCGGTCGACGGCGTCTCCTTCGACCTCATGCAGGGGGAGACGCTGGGCATCGTCGGTGAGTCGGGCTGCGGCAAGTCGACGCTGGCCAAGGTGCTGATGAACCTGGAGCCGGCCACCGGCGGCTCGGTGCGCTACAAGGGCGAGGAGATCTCGCGGCTCTCCGGGGCCGGGCTGAAGGCGGTGCGGCGGAACATCCAGATGGTGTTCCAGGACCCGTACACCTCGCTGAACCCCCGGATGACGGTCGGGGACATCATCGGTGAGCCGTTCGAGATCCATCCCGAGGTGGCGCCGAAGGGGGACCGCCGCAAGGCCGTCCAGGACCTGCTGGACGTCGTGGGCCTCAATCCGGAGTACATCAACCGGTACCCGCACCAGTTCTCCGGCGGTCAGCGCCAGCGCATCGGCATCGCCCGCGGCCTGGCGCTCAAGCCGGAGATCATCATCTGCGACGAGCCGGTCTCGGCGCTGGACGTCTCGGTGCAGGCGCAGGTGATCAACCTGCTGGAGCAGCTGCAGAACGAGTTCAACCTCTCGTACATGTTCATCGCCCACGACCTCTCGATCGTGCGGCACATCTCCGACCGGGTCGGCGTGATGTACCTCGGCAAGCTGGTGGAGATCGGCAGCGACCGGGAGATCTACGACCACGCCACCCACCCGTACACCCAGGCGCTGCTGTCCGCCGTGCCGGTGCCCGACCCGACGGCACGCGAGAACCGGGACCGGATCGTGCTGGCCGGCGACGTGCCCTCGCCGGCCAACCCGCCGTCCGGCTGCCGCTTCCGCACCCGCTGCTGGAAGGCGCAGGAGAAGTGCGCGGTGGAGGTCCCGCTGCTGGCGGTGCCGGGCTGGCTGAGCGGGCCCGCCGCCCATGAGTCGGCCTGCCACTTCGCGGCCGAGCGCGACCCCGCCGAGCACGACCGGCCCGAGCACGACCGGCCCGAGCCCGACCGGACCGAGTCCGACCCGGGGGAGCGGGGCGGTCCGGAAACCGGTTGACACCGGGGCCAGGCCCCGTCACGGAGCGCGTCCTCCTCCCGGAGGGCGCGCTCCCGCGTTTGTCCACCCGTCGACCTGCGGTAATTCCGCCGGGCCGGGCCGGCCGGGCGCCGAAATAGCTCGTCACGCTTCGTAAATATTCGAATACCGGCACATCGGGTCCGTTATCCGGAAAGCGGAGCCGTCAATTCCGTGCGCGATATGGCGGAATTTGCCGAGTATTGTCATGGCTTGGTCTCGGCCTGTAATTGAAAAGAGATGTGACGGCGATTCCACCGAAGGGGTCGGTTGATCGATAGTTGCTCTGCGCGTATCAGTGGTCACCTCGCCAGCTGTGCGGATCGGCCCTGAGATGTCGACCCCCGCCGTGCCCGGCACCCCGGGCGGCGGGGCGCCGTTCGTTCGTAAGCCCCTAAAACGAGGAGCAGTTGAATGAGGCTCACCAAGACGATGCGCTGGACCGCGCTGGCGGCGTGCACCGCGCTCGCGATCTCCGCCTGCAGCACCGGCAGCGACAAGAAGTCCTCGGACGGGGCGAACGGGCCGGGCAAGAAGGGCGGCTCGATCAGCATCCAGTCGGGTGAGCCGCAACACGGGCTGATCCCGCAGAACACCGCGGAGTCCGAGGGTGCCCAGGTCCTGGCGCAGGTCTTCGCCGGCCTGGTGGAGTACGACCGGCAGACCAACGAGCCGAAGCTGCGCGTCGCCGAGTCGATCGAGTCCCCGGACAGCAAGGTCTGGACGATCAAGCTCAAGGACGGCTTCACCTTCCACAACGGCGAGGCGGTCACCGCCCAGTCCTTCGTGGACGCCTGGAACTGGGGCGCCAACCAGGACAACGCCGCCGAGGGCCTGCCGTTCTTCGCCAAGATCGACGGCGCCGAAGAACTCTCCCCGGGCAAGGGCAAGAAGCCGGCCACCGACAAGCTCAAGGGCCTCAAGGTCGTCGACGACAAGACCTTCACGGTCACCCTGAGCGCGCCGTTCTCGCAGTTCAAGGTCATGCTCGGCTACACCGCCTTCTACCCGCTGCCGAAGGCCTTCTTCCAGGACAAGAAGGCCTTCGAGGAGTCCCCGATCGGCAACGGCCCGTTCCAGATGGACGGGAAGTGGGAGCACAACCAGCAGATCAAGATCAAGCGCTACGAGAATTTCCCGGAGTCGGCCGGAAAGGCCAAGCTGGATTCCGTCACGTTCAAGATTTACGACAAGCTGGAAACGGCCTACAACGACCTGCGGGCCAACAACATCCAGATCACGAACAAGCTCCCGATCTCGGCCATGGGCACGGTCAAGAACGAGTTCGGCGACCGCTACATCTACAAGCCGGAGTCGGGCGTCGGCTTCATCGGCTTCCCGATCGCCACCAACCCGGCCGCGTACGGCAAGCCGGAGATCCGCAAGGCGGTCTCCATGGCGATCGACCGCGCGGCGATCACCGAGCGGATCTTCTCGGGCACCCGCATCCCGGCCGACGACTTCATCAGCCCGATCGTCCCGGGCTACCGCAAGGGCGCCATGGGCGACGCGGCCAAGTACGACCCGGCCAAGGCCAAGCAGCTGTTCGACGCCGCCGGCGGTGTCCCGAACAACACCATCGAGCTGGGCTACAACGCCGACGGCGGCCACAAGGAGTGGATCGAGGCGGTCGGCAACCAGCTGAAGAAGAACCTCGGCGTCGAGGTCACCTTCAAGCCGTTCGAGAAGTTCGGCAAGATCCTGGACGCGCTGGGCGAGAAGCAGTTCTCCGGCGCCTTCCGGATGGCCTGGCAGATGGACTACCCGTCGATGGAGAACTACCTGCGGCCGATCTTCTCCAAGGTCGCGATCGACAACGGCTCCAACTACGGCGGCTACGTCAACGAGCAGTTCGAGTCGGTGCTCGCCCAGGCCGACCAGGCGAAGAGCCTGGACGAGGGCCTGAAGCTGTACCAGCAGGCCGACGACATCCTGATCCAGGACCTGCCGTACATCCCGGTCTACACGTACATGACCTCCGCGGCCTACACCAAGACCGTCAAGAACGTGGTCGTGGACGCCCAGAACCGCATCGACCTGGCCAACGTCGAGCTGGCCTGACCGCCCCCCAGCCCGACCGGCGCGTCCTGACGGGCGGCGCGGGCAACCCCCGCGCCGCCCGGCTCCGGCGTGCCCCCACCACGAGGAGACCGCATGGGCCGCTATGTGGTCCGCCGGATCATCCAGGCCATACCTGTGATCCTCGGCGCGACATTCCTGATCTACGCACTGGTCTTCCTGCTGCCTGGTGACCCCATCACGGCACTGGCCGGTGAGAAGCGGCAGGACCCGGCGGTCGTCCAGGTCCTCCGTGACCGGTACCACCTGGACGACCCGTTCTTCATCCAGTACTGGGACTACCTGACCGGCCTGTTCAAGGGCGACTTCGGCGAGGACTACCGCGGCAACCAGGTCGTCGACGTGATGCAGCGGGCCTTCCCGTACACCATCAACCTGGCGCTCACCGCGCTGGCGATCGAGATGGCGGTGGGTGTCACCGCCGGCGTGGTCGCCGCCCTGCGGCGCGGCAGGTTCATCGACAACGTGGTGCTGATCTCGACCCTGATGGTCATCTCGATCCCGGTCTTCGTGATCGGCTTCGTGCTCCAGCTGCTCCTCGGGGTGAAGCTCAACACCGACTACGGCATCGACTTCTTCCCGGTCTCCTTCAACGAGGACGCCGGGTTCCGGTCCTATCTGCTGCCCGGCTACGTCCTCGCCTCGACCTCCCTGGCGTACGTGGCCCGGCTCACCCGGACCAGCCTGATCGAGGTCATGCGGGCGGACTACGTCCGGACGGCGGTCGCCAAGGGCCTCAGCCCGCTGCGGGTGGTGGTCCGGCACGGGCTGCGCAACGCGCTGATCCCGATCGTCACCTTCCTGGGCATGGACCTCGGCGGCCTGATGGGCGGTGCGGTGATCACCGAGGGCATCTTCAACATCCCCGGCGTCGGACACCAGCTGTTCCAGTCCGTCTACCTGCGGGAACGCACCATCGTCGTGGGCATCGTGAGCGCCCTGGTGATGGTCTACCTGTTCGCCAACCTGGTGGTCGACCTGCTGTACGCCGTCCTGGACCCGAGGATCCGCTATGAGTGAGCCGACGAAGAGCGAGAACGCGAGTGGGGCGGTCCCCGGGCAGCGCGGCGGCGGGACGGCCGTGGGCAAGGGCGGCAAGGACGGCAAGGGCGGCGAGCGGGTCGCCAGCCTCTGGAGCGACGCCTGGGCGGACCTGCGCCGCAACCCGCTGTTCCTGATCGGCGGGTTCCTGGTGCTGTTCATGGTGGTGCTCGCCGTCGCTCCCGGGCTGTTCACCGACGCGGACCCGCGGTCCGGCGGCTTCTGCAACCTGGTGGACTCGCTGAAGCGGCCCAGCGGCGACCACTGGTTCGGCTTCGACGTCCAGGGCTGCGACATCTACACCCGGACCATCTGGGGCGCCCGGAACTCGATCATCGTCGGTCTGGTGACCACCACCCTGGTGGTCCTGGTCGGCGGTGTCCTGGGCCTGTGGGCCGGCTGGATCGGCGGCTTCGGCGACAGCGTGCTGTCCCGCGTCACCGAGATCTTCTTCGCGATCCCGCTGCTGCTCGGCGGCATGCTGATCATGTCGACCTGGGGCAAGGGCAACGCCTGGACGGTCTCCGCGGTGATGGCCGTGCTCGGCTGGCCGCAGATCTACCGGCTGATGCGTTCGGCGGTCCTGGCCAACAAGCACAACGACTACGTGGTGGCGGCCCGGGCGCTGGGCGCCGGCACCGGGCGGATCGTCAGCCGGCACATCCTGCCGAACGCCGTCGCCCCGGTGATCGTGGTCTCCACCATCAACCTGGGCGTCTACATCGGCGCCGAGGCCGCGCTGTCCTACCTGGGCATCGGCATCCAGTCCCCGGCGATCTCCTGGGGCCTGATGATCAGTGACGCGCAGGCCCGCTTCCTGAACGCCCCGCACGTGCTGCTCTTCCCGGCCGCCGTGCTGAGCATCACCGTGCTGGCGTTCATCATGCTCGGCGACGCGGTGCGCGACGCCCTCGACCCGAAGCTGCGCTGAGGAGGGCCGCGGACCATGACTGACATGACCAAACCGGCGAAGGACGGCGCGGGCCGGGACGCGGTGGAGGTGCTGGGGGCGCGCCGGGAGAGCCTGGCGCCCGGGACCCCGCTGCTGGAGGTCGACGACCTGCACATCGAGTTCCACACCCGGGACGGCGTCGCCAGGGCCGTCAACGGGGTGAGTTACGCGGTGTCGGCGGGGGAGACGCTGGCGGTGCTCGGCGAGTCCGGCTCCGGCAAGTCGGTGACCGCGCAGGCGATCATGGGCATCCTCGACATGCCGCCGGGACGGATCACCGCGGGCTCGATCCGGTTCCGGGGCCAGGACCTGCTCACCATGGCCCCCAAGGCCCGGCGGGCGGTGCGCGGACGGAAGATCGCGATGATCTTCCAGGACGCGCTCTCCTCGCTCAACCCGGTGCTCAGCGTCGGCTACCAGCTCGGCGAGATGTTCCGGGTGCACCAGGGCGCCGGCCGCAAGGAGGCCAAGGAGAAGGCCGTCGAGCTGATGGAGCGGGTGCGCATCCCCGCCGCCCGGCAGCGGGTCAACGACTACCCGCACCAGTTCTCCGGCGGCATGCGCCAGCGCATCATGATCGCCATGGCGCTGGCGCTGGAGCCGGACCTGATCATCGCGGACGAGCCCACCACGGCCCTGGACGTCACCGTGCAGGCCCAGGTGATGGACCTGCTGGCCGAACTCCAGGCCGAGTTCAACATGGGCCTGATCCTGATCACCCACGACCTGGGCGTGGTCGCGGACGTCGCCGACAAGATCGCAGTGATGTACGCGGGCCGGATCGTGGAGACGGCGCCCGTGCACGAGCTCTACGCACGCCCGGCCCACCCGTACACCCGGGGCCTGCTCAACTCGATCCCGCGCCTGGACCAGAAGGGCCAGAACCTCTACGCCATCCAGGGCCTGCCGCCGAGCCTGCTGCGCATCCCGGACGGCTGCGCGTTCAACCCCCGCTGCGACCGGGCCCAGGACGTCTGCCGCACCGAACCCCCGCGCCTGACGGCGGTGCTGGACGCCCAGGGGGCCGACCTGCCGGGCCGCCGGAGCGCCTGCCACTTCTGGAAGGAGACCCTCCATGGCTGAGCCCATCCTGGAGGTCAGGGACCTGGTCAAGCACTACCCGCTGACCCAGGGCATCGTCTTCAAGAAGCAGGTCGGCGCGGTCCGGGCGGTGGACGGCGTCTCCTTCGACCTGGGCAAGGGCGAGACGCTCGGGATCGTCGGCGAGTCCGGCTGCGGCAAGTCGACGCTGGCCAAGGTGCTGATGCACCTGGAGAAGGCCACCGCGGGCCAGGTGCGGTTCAAGGGCGAGGACATCACCCGGCTCTCCGGGGCCGGGCTGAAGGCGGTGCGGCGGAACATCCAGATGGTGTTCCAGGACCCGTACACCTCGCTGAACCCCCGGATGACGGTCGGCGACATCATCGGTGAGCCCTTCGAGATCCACCCCGAGGTGGCTCCCAAGGGCGACCGCCGCAAGGCCGTCCAGGACCTGCTGGACGTCGTCGGCCTCAACCCGGAGTACATCAACCGCTATCCGCACCAGTTCTCCGGCGGCCAGCGCCAGCGCATCGGCATCGCCCGCGGCCTCGCGCTCAAGCCCGAGATCATCATCTGCGACGAGCCGGTCTCGGCGCTGGACGTCTCGGTGCAGGCGCAGGTGATCAACCTGCTGGAGCAGCTCCAGAACGACTTCCAGCTGTCCTACATGTTCATCGCCCACGACCTCTCGATCGTGCGGCACATCTCCGACCGGGTCGGCGTGATGTACCTCGGCACGATGGTCGAGATCGGCACGGAGGAGGAGATCTACTCCCACCCGACCCACCCGTACACCCAGGCGCTGCTCTCCGCCGTCCCGGTGCCCGACCCGACCGGGCGGGAGGGCCGGGAGCGGATCCTGCTCACCGGGGACATCCCCTCGCCGGCCAACCCGCCGTCCGGCTGCCGCTTCCGCACCCGCTGCTGGAAGGCCGAGGAGCGCTGTGCGACCGAAGTGCCGCTGCTGGCCGTGCCGTCGGCGCTGAGCGGACCGGCCGCGCACGAGTCGGCCTGTCACTTCGCGGAGGTGCGGGACGTGATCGGCTCGGGCTGAGTGCGTCCACGAGGGCCCGGGGCCCCGGAGTCCGGCCGGACTCCGGGGCCCCGGCCGTGCGGCGGGGGCACACGGGGGAAACGTCACTTCTGGTAGCCGACGTTCTCCCACACGATGTCGGACAGCCCCTGGGCGCCGATGTTGGCGAGGTCGGCGCGGGCGCCGAACAGCTGCGGGCGCTGGTAGAGCGGCAGCATCCCGGCCACCTTCCACAGCTCGCCGTCGGCCTGGTTGATGGCCTCGAAGGTGCCGGCCGCGTCGGTCGCCGCGGCCGCCCGGTCGAACGCGGCGTCCACCGCGGGGCTGCCGGCCTGGGAGTGGTTGGTGCCGCCGTTGGTGGCGAAGTTGGTCCGGTTGCCGCTGGCCGGGAACGGTGTGCCGAACAGCGAGTAGGCGGCGATGTCGAAGTCCCGCCGGTTGACGTACTTGTCGAAGAACTCGTTGGGGCTGGCGGTGACCGTGGTGACCTTGACGCCGACCTCCTTGAGCATCCCGGTGGCGACGGTGGCCTCGTTCTGGGCCTGGGTGACGCCGGCCGGGATGACCATCCGCAGGTTGAGCTCCCTGCCGTCCTTGCGGCGGACGTCGCCGTCGAGCTTCCAGCCGGCCCCGTCGAGCTTGCGGGCCGCCTCGGCCGGGTCGTAGCGGCTGAGGCCGAGGGAGTTGTCCCGGTAGGCGTTCTGGTTGGCCACCAGCAGGTGGTTGTTGAGGGTGACCGTGGGCCAGTCCAGCCCGGCGAGGTCGGAGCGGGCGATGGTGTCCCGGTTGATCGCCTGGAAGAGCGCCTGGCGGACGACCGGGTCGGTGAGCGCGGGGCTGCGGCTGTTCAGCGTGAACTGCCGGAAGTCGGGCCCGCCGGCCCGCCGCACGGCGGCGCCCGAGGTGCTGCGGATCAGCTGGTAGCCGGCCACGTCCGGGCCGTTGTTGAACAGGTCGAGTTCACCCTTGTTGAAGGCGGCGGCCATCGTGTTGGGCACCATGGCGCGGAACACGATCCGGTCCAGCAGCGGTCTGTCGCCCCACCAGGCCGGGTCGGCGACCAGGGTGACGGTCTGCGCGGCCCGGTCCATCCGCTCCACCTTGAACGGGCCCGCGGTGACCGGGATCGCCTCCAGGTAGGCGGTGTTGAACAGCTCGGGGGTGGCGACCTTGGAGGCCGGCAGCAGCGGGGCGTTGGCGGCGCCGTTGAACATCGACTGCCACTCGGAGTACGGCCGCTCGAAGACCATCACGGCCTGGTAGTCGTCCTTGCCGCGCTCGACCGCGGAGACCTGCTCGAAGCCGGTGCTGCTGGCCGCCCGGTACGCCGGGTCCTTGCCGTTCAGCGCCCGCCAGTTGGCCTCGATGTCGCGCCAGGTGATCGGCGTGCCGTCGGACCAGCGGGCCTTGGGGTTCAGCGTCCAGACCACGACCTGCCGGCCGTCCCGCTGCTCGGCGTGCGCGTCCTGCAGATAGGCCGGGTTGGGGGTCTGGGTGCCGGCCGCGTCGGAGCGGAAGAAGGTCGGCAGCAGCGGCTTCATGACGGCGATGGTGGAGGTCTCGCCGCCGTCGGTCTGGATCGGCGACCACTGGCTGGAGTACTGGGGGATCGCCATCCGCAGGGTGCCGCCCTGGCGCAGCTCGGCGCGGTCGTGCGGGTTGATGTCGACGGCGGTGAGCTTCGGACTCTCGACCGCGCTCGGCAGGCCGCGGGCCCCGGCGCCGGAGCCGCTGCCGGGGCCGCAGGAACAGAGCGTCAGCGAGAGCGAGAGCGCGGTGAGGCCGGCGAGCAGGGCCGTGCGGCGGTACGGGTGGCGGCCCATGGTGGTTCTCCCGGGGCGGATGTGGCGGACGACAGGCGACACATCTTGCTGACCGGGATGCGGGGTTGTCGAGGGGCGGGCCCGGATCGGGGCCCGCCCGTCGATAACGGTTCGGTCAGGCCGGGAACTTGTAGGTGCGGTCCCGGTCGCCGGTCTTGTCCAGCAGCGCGGTGATCTGGTCCGCGACGTCCTGCGGGGTGATCGGGACGAGCTGGCCGTTCTTCTTCGTCTTCACCTTGTCGAAGCCGCCGGCGACCAGCTGGCGGTTGAGCGCGTCGAGGTCCCACTTGGGCACGAACTTGCCGTTGGCGTCCGGGACCAGGGTGAGCGCCACCGCGGCGGTCTTCGGGCCGAAGTCGAACTTCTTGGTCCCGGCCACGATGTGGATCTGGCCGTTCATCGCGGACTTGCCGAGGGTGTCCGCGGCGCCCTGGAGGGCCTGTGCGGAGGTCTTCGGCTGGGCGGCGGTCACCGCCAGGGCGACGGGCTGCTCGGCCTTGCCGGCGGCGCGGTCGCGGTAGGCCGCGTCGACCAGGTCCACGGCGGAGGCGGAGTCCACCGCCTGGCCGGCCCGGCCGGGGACGACGACGGTCTCGCCGTTCTCGGCGAACTTGACGTAGCCCTCCTGGAGGCCCTGTCCGCTGCCGCCGGCCAGCGCGTCCAGCGCGGACTTCAGCTTGGCCCGGTCGACCTTGACCTCCGGCGGTACGGCCTTCTCGTCGCCCTTGAGCGACTTGAGGACGTCCAGCGGGTTGTAGGAGTGCTGGGCGAGCTTGTCCACGGTGGCCGTGGTGTCGAAGGCGAGCCCGGCGGCGACCGGGTCGAGGTCCACGGTCTGCTCGCCGACCTTCAGCTTGACCGGCTGCTGGCCGGCCTTGCCGACGCTCTCGTCGAGCTGGTGGATGGCCTGGTCCCGGCTGCTGCCGCCGATGTCCGTGCCGAGCACCACGGTGCCCTTGGGGACGTCGGACTGGTTCAGCATCAGCCCGGTGCCGTAGGCGGCGGCGCCGAGGAAGCCCACGCCGACGACGGCGTAGGTGGCGAGCTTGACCAGCTTCTTGGCGGCGCTCGGCCGGGGCTTGGGGGCCGGCGCGGGCTTGGCGGCGGCGGGTGCCGGCTTCGGGCCGGACGGGCCGTCCGCGGCGGGGGCGGGGGCGGGAGCGGCCGCCGGGGCGCCGGGGGCCGGGGCGCCGGGTGCGCCCTCGGGGTGCGGGAGGGTGGTCCCGAAGGGGTCGGCGGCGGGCTCGCCCTGGCGGCCGGGGGCCCCGGGGAAGAGACCGCCGGGAGCCGGGGCGCCGTTCGCGGCGGCGGGCGGGCGCTGGGCGGCGAACGGGTCGGCGCCGGCCGGGGCACCCGGGAAGAGACCGGGCTGCGGGGCACCGCCGGGGGCGGCCGGGCCGGCGGGCGCGCCGGATATGGGGGCGGCCGGGGCGTCGTCGCGGATCGGGGCGAAGCCGTCGACCGAGGTGTCCTCGGGGCTCGGCGCGCCGGGCCCGCCGGGGGCCTGGGGCGGCCGGCCGCCGAACGGGTCGGCCGGGGCGTACGGGTCGGCGGGGGCGTACGGGTCGGCCGGGGCCGACGCGGCGAACAGCTCGGCGGGGTTGGCGTAGACGCCGACCTCGTCGGCGGGCGGCTGCGGGGCGGCGCCGTACGGGGCGGCGGGCACGCCGTTCGGGTGCGGCGCGGGGGCCTGGGCCTGGGCGGGCACCGTGCGGCCGTTCGCGCGGGGCGCGGCGGGGGCGGCCGCGGCGGGGCGCTCGGCCTGCGGCCGACCGTTCTGCGGGCGGGCGCCGTTGGCCCGGGCGGGAGGCGCGGCGGGCGCGGCGGCGGGTCCGGCGGTGGCGGCCGCGGCGGCGGTCGCCGGGGCCGGGGCGGTGCCCTCGGCGGCCGGGGCCTTCTTCTGCCGCGGGCGGAACCACGCACCGGTGGACTCGGCCTCGGAGGTGGCCGGCGGGATCTGCCACTCCGGCGGCAGGTTGGGCGGGGTGGCCCCGTGGCCGCCGCCGTCCATCACGCCGAGCACCGGGGAGGCGGGCGCGGCGGAGCGGTGCCGGGGGCCGGCCGGCTCGGGGGCGGGCGCCGGGGTGTCCTCGCCGCCGCCGTCCTCGTTCTTGACGGTGCTGCGGACCACCACCGGCGGGATCGGGCGCGAGCCCGGGATGTTGATCCGCACCCGGGTGGTGAGGGTGGTCTCGGTCTTCGGGCTCTCGTCCTCGCCCTCCGGAGCCGAGCCCTTGGCGGCGCCGGCGCCGCCCGTGCGGTCGCCGCCGGGGAAGCCCGGTGTGCCGTAGGGCGGGGTGCCCGACGGGTAGGCGTCCGGGCCCGTGCGCCGAGGCGTCGGGTGGGCGTTGTCAGATTCGCGGCTGCTCAATGCTGCTCTGCTCCGGGTTCGCGGGCCGGGCCGTGCGGCGCGACCGCGGTTCGTCGGCGCCGGACCTGGCGGGCGGCGTCGGGTACGGCGTTCTGCGGCACCACCATACTGGGAAGAACCGGCCGGTGAACCGGTTCGGAGAGATCCCGATACGTCCGGTTCCTCCGGTATGAGAGTACGACCGGGCGGTGCTGACTGCCCGTCGTACCGGCCACCGTACGCGGGTGCCCGCCCGGGTCAGCGGGGTGGGCCCGCCACACCGGGGAACCAGCCGGCCCGGGTCGGCAGGGTGGCGCAGATCACGCCGAGGATCGAGCCGGTGAACAGCCAGGCGAGCGAGGTGGCGTTGGTCCAGAGCACGTTGTCCCCCTCCGGGCGGGGGACCATCACCAGCAGCAGCGCCAGGAACCAGCCGCCCGCCGGGACGGCCGCGCCGAGCCGGGTGCCGGTCACCCGCAGGCCGCCGTAGAAGGTCCCGGCGGTGGCGGCGAGCGCCAGCAGGACTCCCACGGGCGGCCACAAGGCCTGCACGAATGCTCCGCACACCGACACCGCGAAACCCAGCGGGAAGAGCAGGACGTAGGCCGCGATCCGTGCCCCGCGCGGGGGCTGGGGCTCCTTCAGCCGCTCCTCGCGGGTGCCGAGGACGGTCGCCGGGACCGAGCGGCGGGCGGGCCGGGCGGGGGCGGGCGGGGTCATCGGGCACGCTCCTCGGAGGCCGCGGCGGGCGCGGGGGAAAGGTCCAGGCCGGCGAACAGGTCGTCCTCCGGCAGCCGCGTCCCGGCCTGGCCGCGCACCAGCTGGTAGTACTCGGTGACGAGCAGCGGCTGGCCCAGGTGGTTGGAGAGCGCGAAGAACGCGCCGGTGGGGTCCACGGTGATCTGGGTGGCGTGCGCGGCCATCGCGGCGGCCTTGCGGCCGGCGTACGCGGTGCCGTCCAGGGCCGTGGTGACCAGCGCGTCGTCCACCACCCCGGGCACGTCCGCGGGCACGGCCACGCCCGGGAACGGCGCCTTCTCGGCGGTCTCGGCGAGGGCCCGTTCGAGCACCGACCGGGGCACCCGGTTCCAGTACACCTTGGCGATCCGCCAGGCCGGGCCCAGTTCGGGCCGGTACGCCGGGTCGGCGGCCAGTTCGTGGGCGCGCATCGCGACCCGGTGCGCCTGGATGTGGTCGGGGTGGCCGTAGCCGCCCTGCTCGTCGTAGGTGACCAGCACCTGCGGGCGCACCTCGCGGACCACCGCCACCAGCCGGCCGGCCGCCTCGTCGACGTCGGCCCGCCAGAAGCAGCCGGGCACGTCGTTGTCGGGCACGCCCATCATCCCGGAGTCGCGGTAGCGCCCCGGGCCGCCCAGGAAGCGGACGTCGGTGACCCCGAGCGCCGCCATCGCCTCCGTCAGCTCGCCGATCCGGTGCGCGCCGAGCCGGTCGTCCCGATCCGCCGTCAGGTGGGCCAGCTCCGGCGGGATCACCTCGCCGCCCTCGCCGAGGGTGCAGGTCACCAGGGTGACGTGGGCGCCCTCGGCGGCGTACCGGGCCATCGTCGCGCCGTTGTTGATCGACTCGTCGTCGGGGTGCGCGTGCACCAGGAGCAGGCGGCGGCCGGAGGTCGAGGTCATGGGAGGAAGCCTAACGACCGGGGCGCCGGCCCGGTGACCGCACGCGGCGGGTCAGAGCCGCAGGCCGTTGATCATCCCGGCGAGGTTGCTGGTGACCTGGCTGATCGAGGGGGCGATGGAGCTGGACGCCAGGTAGAAGCCGAGCAGCGCGCAGACGATCGCGTGCGCCAGCTTCAGACCGGAGCGGCGGATCAGCACCACCACGATGACCAGCATCAGCATGGCGGCGGAGATGGACAGGGCCATGGCGGCTCACACTCCTCGGGGCCTGGCGAGCACTCGTGCACCAGTCATACCCGAAGAGTGAGGGAGTCATGACGCTGGGTGAGTCCGCACACCCCGGGGCACGGTGGCACTCACGGGGCGCATGGGCCGGTCGGAGGGGGTGCGGGACCCGTCCGGGCGTACTTGCGGCCGATGCTCCGAACGAGTGATCACCATCGGCCGACCCCGGGTCGTAGGGTCTGGTGCCATGACCACCCACACCTCAGCGGACACCTTCCCGAGGCAGTACGCGCGCACCCTGCGCTACACCGTCGGCGCCCCCCGGTCGTTCTCCGTCGCACCCGACGGCTCCCGGGTCGTCTTCCTGCGGTCGTCCTCCGGCAGCGACCGTGCCAACCTGCTCTGGACCCTCGACACCGCCACCGGCGAGGAGCGGATCGCCGCCGACCCGGCCGCGCTGCTCGGCGGCGGCGAGGAGGACCTCTCCCCGGCCGAGAAGGCCCGCCGCGAACGCAGCCGCGAGGGCTCGGCCGGCATCGTCGGCTACGCCCTGGACGGCGCCGGCCGGCTCGCCGCCTTCGCGCTCTCCGGCCGGCTGTTCGTCGCCGACCTGGTCGCCGGCACCGCCACCGAACTGCCCGCCGAGGGCCCGCTGCTCGACCCGCGACCGTCCCCGGACGGCACCCACGTCGCGTACGCCACCACCTCCGGCGAGCTGCGGCTCACTCGCGTCGACGGCACCGGCGACCGCGCCCTCGCCCGGCCCGACGGGCCGAACGTGACGTGGGGCCAGGCCGAGTTCATCGCCCAGGAGGAGATGAGCCGCGACCGGGGCCACTGGTGGTCCCCGGACAGCGACCTGCTGCTCGTCGAGCGGGCCGACGACACCCCGGTCGGCCGCTGGTGGATCGCCGACCCGGCCAACCCGGACCGCGAGCCCGCGGAGATCGCCTACCCGGCCGCCGGCACCGCCGACGCCGAGGTCGGCCTCTGGCTGTTCGGCCTGGACGGCACCCGCACCGAGGTGCTCTGGGACCGCGCGGCCTTCCCCTACCTGGCCCGGGTGCACTGGTCCAGGAACGGCGTGCCGCTGCTGCTCGTCCAGTCCCGGGACCAGCGCGTCCAGCGGACCCTCGGCCTGGACGTCGCCACCGGCGCCACCGAGGTGCTGCACGAGGAGCGCGACGACGTCTGGCTGGAGCTGTTCCAGGGCGTCCCGGCCTGGACCCCGGACGGCGGGCTGGTGCGGATCTCCGACGAGTCCGGCGCGCGGTCGCTGGTGATCGGCGACCGGACCGTCACCGGGCCCGACCTGCACCTGCGCTCGGTGCTCGCGGTCACCGCCGACGAGGTCTTCTTCACCGCCTCCGGCGGCGCCGCCGAGACCGACCCCGAGCCGGGCTGGATCGCCGTCGGCCGGATCAGCCACGACGGCAAGCGGCTGGCCTGGGAGTCCGCCAACGGCCGCCCCTTCACCTCCGTCACCACCGCCGTGCACGCGGCCGGCGTCACCGTGCGGGCCACCGCCGAGCCCGATGTGCCCGGCACCCTGGTGCAGGTCGCCCGGGACCTGCCGGAGGGCGTGGTGGTGGACGACGTCGCCGTCATCGCCTCGCACGCCGAGACCCCGGTGATCACCGCCCGTCCGGTGTTCCGCTTCGCCGGCGAGCGGCGCATCCCCGCCGCGGTCTTCCTGCCCACCGGTTACGACCGCGAGCGGGACGGCCTGCTGCCCGTCCTGATGGACCCCTACGGCGGCCCGCACGGCCAGCGCGTCGTCCAGGCCCACAACCCGCACCTCAACTCCCAGTGGTTCGCCGACCAGGGCTTCGCGGTCGTGGTCGCCGACGGCCGGGGCACCCCCGGGCGCGGGCCGGCCTGGGAGAAGTCGATCCACCACGACTTCGCCGGGGCCACCCTGGACGACCAGGTGGACGCGCTGACGGCGCTCGCCGGGGAGTTCCCGCTCGACCTCGGGCGGGTCGCGATCCGCGGCTGGTCGTACGGCGGCTACCTCGCCGCGCTCGCCGTGCTGCGCCGCCCGGACGTCTTCCACGCGGCGGTCGCGGGCGCGCCGGTCACCGACTGGCGGCTGTACGACACCCACTACACCGAGCGCTACCTGGGCCACCCGGCCGAGGTGCCGCAGGTGTACGAGGACAACTCGCTGACCGGCTACGCGGCCGGCCTGGAGCGCCCGCTGATGATCATCCACGGGCTCGCCGACGACAACGTGGTCGCCGCGCACACCCTGCGGCTGTCCTCGGCGCTGCTCGCGGCGGGGCGTCCGCACACCGTGCTGCCGCTGTCCGGCGTCACCCACATGACGCCGCAGGAGGAGGTCGCGGAGAACCTGCTGCTGCTCCAGGTCGACTTCGTGAGGAAGTCGCTCGGCGGCTGAGCGGCCGGGGAGGGGGAGCGGGGCCGGATCAGGGAACCCGGGCCCGCGGACGAGCGGTGCCGGGGTGTACCCATCCCGCTCCCCCTTGGCCGCGTGTACCCGCACGGGGTCGACCGGTCCGGCCTCGATGTGCGCTCCACGCTAGCCGCCGGGTCCGACAACCCCGGGGCCGCCGGCCCGCCCGGGCCGTGACCCGGGCCGTGACCCGGGTCGTGACCCGGGTCGTGACCCGGGTCGTGACCCGGGTCGTGCCTTCGGCATGACGGATGTCATGC
>NZ_JBHYUU010000005.1:0-110891 GCF_042749955.1 Kitasatospora sp. NPDC059462
GTGGTCACGGGCGCCGCCCTGATCCGCCGCGCCCAGCTGGCCGCGGACGTCCGGTCGCAGGACCGTCAGGGGCGCGACCGAGGGTGAACCGATCCATGAGCCGGGGCCGCCGCAGGGGAACGCTCCCGCGCGGCGGCCCCGCTTCCTGCCCTTCGTCCCGGGAGTGCCCCTGTGTTCACTGACACCTCTTCGCTGTCCGGGCCGTCGTCGTGGCGGGCCCGCCGGCACCCGACCGCGGCGGCCCGCACCACGGTGCTCGGCCGGGTCTTCGGGCCCGTGCTGCTCGGCACCTGCGGCATGCTCGTCGCCGGCGAGCACTACTACCGCCACCGGGAGATCACCTCGGCGGCGTGGCTGGTCGAGCACCTGCTGGGCCTGCGCACGATGCTCCTGGCCGGGCCGAGCGCCCCGGTCCTCTACGCGGGCACGGACGCCGGCTTCCACCGCGGGATCGCGCTGACCGCCGGGTGCAGCAGCGCCCTGCTGATCGCCCCGTTCGCGCTGCTGACCGGCTTGCTGCTGCTCTTCAGCACCCGCCGGCCCGCGCGGATGCTGCTGGCGTTCGCCGTGGCCGCCGCCATGCTGGTGGCCACCAACCTCGGCCGTCTCACGCTCATCGTCGCGATGCAGCACCACCTCGGCGAGGAGGGCTTCGGCTGGGCGCACGTCCTGCTCGGATCGGTCCTGATGATGGCCGCCGCCCTCGCCGCGTTCCTGCTCTACCTGCGCATCGTCGCCCGCAGGCCCGCCCATGACGGCGAGGAGCCCGAGCAGTGACCCTCCTCGACACCTCGATCTCGCTCTCCTTCGTCCTGGGCGTCAGCTTCCTGGCCTACGTCGCCGTCATCGTGCGCAACTACCTGCGCTCCCGTTCGCGGCCGCCCGGCGACCCGGAGGCCTTCGACTGGCACTTCTTCATTCCCTGCCGGGACGAGGAGGCCGTCATCGGCACCACCCTCGACTACCTCGGCGAGTACTTCCCCGAGGCCACCGTGTGGGTGGTCGACGACCACTCCACCGACGGCACCGCCGATCTGGTCCGGGCCAGGGAACGGGCCGGCCGGCCCGTCCACCTCGTCTCCCGGCGCCTGCCCGAGGCCCGGACCGGCAAGGGCGACGCCCTCAACGCCGCGTACCGGGCGCTGAACGCCGGCCTGTGGCTCGACACCGATCCCGACCGGGTGATCGTCTGCGTGCTGGACGCCGACGGCCGCCCCTCCCCGAACACCTTCGCGGTGTGCGCCGGCGACGCCTACTTCGGCGACCCGCGGATCGGCGGCGTCCAGGTCGAGGTCCGGATGTCCAACCGGGACGTCGCCAGGCCGCTGCCCGGGCGCGGGAGGCTCAGGAACCGCTGCGCCCGGCTGCTGGCCCGCCTCCAGGACCTGGAGTTCCGCGGACCGATCTCGGCCATGCAGATCACCCGGCGGCACACCGGCACCGTCAACGTCGGCGGCAACGGCCAGCTGACCCGGTTGTCGGCCCTGGACTCGGTCGGCCTCGACGACCAACGGCCGTGGGGGAAGGCCCTGCTGGAGGACTTCGAACTCGGCCTGCGGCTGATGCTGGCCGGCTGGCGCAACGGCTACACCACCGACGCCTGGGTCGACCAGGAGGCCCTGTGGAGCGTGCGGCAACTGCTCACCCAGCGGGTGCGCTGGGCCCAGGGCTCCATGCAGTGCGCCCGCTACATGCGCCCGATCTGGGGCTCGCGCGAGTTCACCACCCTCGGCTTCCTGGAGGTCCTGTACTTCATGGCGCAGCCCTGGCTCCAGCTGGTCGGCCTGGTCGCCTACCTGGTGCCGATCCTGGCCTTCTCCTACAACGCCGTCACCTACCCCCGCTTCACCCTCGACTTCCTCCAGCACGGCGGCGCCCCGCTGCTGCTGATCTACCTGCTGATCGGGGTGGGCGAGTTCGCCATCTGGGGGCCGCTGTACCGGCGGCGCTGCGAACCGGGCCTCAGTCTCCGCGCCGCCCTCGGCTACGGCCTGGCCCTGGCCCTCTACGCGGCCGCCACCTACGTCGTCGCGGTCCGCGCGTTCTGGCGCATCCTGTGCCGCCGGGACTCCTGGCACAAGACCGCCCGTACCGCGCAGCCCGCGCCCTTCGACCCGATCGACCCGATCGATCCCATCGACCGCTTCGACCAGTCCGCCACCGTCGGCGGGTTCTCCTCCTGACAGCCCCGCGCGAGCACCCCGGCGATGGGCCGCACGAGGGGTATTCCGCAACACCTCCCCGCGGCGCGTAGGAAAATCACACAACCAGGTCATCGCATGCGCACGCTGGTAGTGCCTTCTGCCAGCCCCCCCCTTCACCGCATGAAAGGCCCCCCCGTGAGAACACGCATGCGCGCCCGCGTCCTGGCCGGCACCGCACTCGCCGCAGGCCTCCTGACCTCGGTGGCCGGCCCGGCCTACGCCGCGCTCACCTCCCCCGAGGCCAACGCCTACGTCGTCTCCGCCGACGCCTTCGGCAGTCTGGCCGCCGTCCCCCCGACCCCCACCTCCACCTATCCGCCCGGCGGCACCTCCACCCTGATCGGCCTGACCGCCGGGCCCTTCGCCACCGACTCCACGCTGACGGCCACCACCGCGGGCGACCCGACCACGGGCACCTCCTCCGCCAGCGCCACCGTCGACAGCCTCGGCATCGACTTCGGCGCGCTCGGCAGCGCGACCCTGACCGGCGTCAACTCCACCTGCAACGCCACCCCCAGCGGCGCCACCGGGAACGGCACGATCGCCGCCGGCACCGTCACCCTGCCGTTCCCGCTCCCCCCGGTCACCCTGCAGGCCAACGCCCCCCAGAACACCACCGTCAGCATCCCCGGCATCGGCCAGGTGGTCCTCAACGAGCAGAGCACCGACGCCGACGGCGTGCTGACCGTCAACGCCGTCCACTTCACCCTCCTCCCGGCCCTCAACGGCGCCAACCTGATCATCGGTCACGCCGAGTGCGGAGGCGCGTCGCCCGCCGCCCCCGTTCCCATGATCAACGCGCAGGTCGCCTCCGCCACCGGGGCCACCGCCCTGGCCGCCGGCCTCGGCTTCGTCTACCTGCGCCGTCGCTCCGGCGGCAACGCGGCCACCCCGGCAGCCGGCTGACCGGCTCCCGGTCCCCCAGCGGGCCCGAGGGCGCCCGACCCGTTCGCGGGTCGGGGCGCCCCCGGGCCCGACCCGTTCCGCCGGCCGCCGGGCCGCCGGCTGCCGCCGCGGGTCGCGGGCGCGGGCGCGGGTCAGACCTGGTGCCCCGGAGCGTCGCGGCGGGCCGGACCGGGAAGCAGTTCGGCGGTGCGGTCGGCGACCTCCCGGTGCAGCGCGTCACGCACGGCCCGGACGGCGGGGCGGCTCACCGCCTCCCGGCGCACGGCGAGCGTGATCGGCAGCCGGATGTCGACCTCGTCGGCCAGCAGCCGCCGCAGCCCCGCCCGGTCGGCGAGGAAGGCGGGCAGCACCCCGACCCCGGCCCCCAGCCGGGTCGCCTCCACCTGGGCGAACACATTGGTGGAGGAGAACGCGGGCGTGGTGCCCGGCAGATGGCGCTCGATGTCGAGGTCGCCCACCTGGAGCATCGACTCGATGTAGAAGACCAGCGGGTGCTCCCGCAGCTCGGCGACCGTGCCGGGCGCACCGCACCGCGCGAGGTACTCCTCCCCGGCGTACAGCCCCAGGGCGTAGTCGGTGAGGTGTTCGGTGACCAGCCGGCTCCGCGGCGGTCTGCCGATCGTCACGGCGAGGTCGAAGCCGGCCGGGCGCAGCGGCAACTGCCGCGTCGCGGTGATGAGTTCCGTCTGCAGCCGGGGGTGGGCCCGGCGCACCCGGGCCAGCGCCGGGGTGGCGAAGACGGTGCCGAAGCCGTCCGGCGCGCTGACCCGGACGGTGCCGTGCAGTGACGGCGCGTCCCGGCCGGACACCGCGTCGACGGCGCGGACGAGGGCGTCCTCGATCGCGCGGGCGCTCTCGCAGACGGCCTTCCCGGCGTCCGTCAGCGCCCAGCCCTCCGTGCCGCGTTCCATCAGCCGCACACCGAGGCCCTTCTCCAGCGCGGCGATGCGGCGCGAGACGGTGGTGTGGTCCACGCCGAGCGCGTCGGCGGCGGTCACCAGCCGGCCGGTCCGGGCGACCGCGAGCAGGTAGCGGAGGTCGTCCGCGCGGAGCCGGTCGCCGACCGGGCGGGAACGGGAGGGCACCGGGTCAGCGTATCTGCATGGGCGCACAGGCCGTCTGCACGATTGGCGATTGAACGCACACCCGCGCGGGCGGCACAGTCGAACCTTCCCGGCCGGGGCGACCCGGCCACCGCTCTCCCACCACCGAGGGGTGCTCCATGGTTGCCGGCCTCTCCCTGCCGCGGATCATGCGCGTCGGCCGCGGCGCCGCCGCCGAACTGGGCGACGTCCTGCAGGAACTGGGGCTGAGCCGCCCCCTGCTCGTGACGGACGCCTTCCTGGTCGGCAGCGGCGCGGCGCAGCGCCTGACGGCGACGCTGCTCGGCGCCGGGCTGCACCCGCGGCTGTTCGCCGACACCGTGCCCGACCCGACCACCGACTCGCTCGCCCCGGGCCTGAAGGTGCTGTACGAGCACGAGGCGGACTCGGTGATCGGGTTCGGCGGCGGCAGCCCGATGGACACCGCCAAGGCCCTCGCCCTGCTGGGCGTGCAGGGCGGGCAGATGCGCGACTACAAGGCGCCGCGGGTCAACCACGGGCCGGCGCTGCCGGTGATCGCCGTGCCCACCACCGCGGGCAGCGGCTCGGAGGCGACCCGGTTCACCGTCATCACCGACAGCGCCACGGACGAGAAGATGCTCTGCCCCGGCCCGGCGTTCCTGCCGCTCGCCGCCGTGATCGACGTGGAACTGACCATGTCGATGCCGCCCCGGCTGACCGCCGACACCGGCATCGACGCCCTCACCCACGCCGTCGAGGCCTATGTGAGCCGCAGGGCCAACCCCTTCTCCGACGGCCTCGCCCTCACCGCGATCACCACCATCGGCCGCCATCTGCGCCGCGCCTACGCGGACGGCTCGGACATCGGGGCCCGCGAGGCGATGATGCTGGCCGCGACCCAGGCCGGCATCGCCTTCTCCAACTCCAGCGTCGCCCTGGTGCACGGCATGAGCCGCCCGATCGGCGCCCACTTCCACGTCGCCCACGGCCTGTCGAACGCGATGCTGTTCCCCGCCGTGACGGCCTTCTCCGTGCACGCCGCGCCCGCCCGGTACGCCGACTGCGCCCGCGCGCTGGGCGTCGCGACCGACGCCGACCCCGACGCCGCGGCCGCCGACGAGCTCGTCGGCGCCCTGCGCGCCCTCTGCCGCGACCTCGACGTCCCCACCCCCCGCACCTACGGCATCTCCCAGGACGCCTGGACCCGCCTCATCCCCCTGATGGCCGACCAGGCCCTCGCCTCCGGCTCCCCCGCCAACAACCCCGCCGTCCCCACCGCCGCCCAGATCCAGGACCTCTACACCCGGATCTACGCCTGACCCCGCCCGGCCGCCCTCCCTCACGCACCCGGGTCGGCGGCCCCGGCGTCGGGCGTCCCGCCGGTGGCCGCGTCGCCGGTGGCCGCGTCGCCGGTGGCCGCCGCGTCGAGCGTCTCCGCCACGACGATCCCGATGACGCGCTGCCGCTCCTCCGGCGTGAGCGAGGCCAGCGCCGCCTCCGTCCCCTCCAGTTGGATCCGGACGATCCGGGTGACCACCTCCGGGCTCG
The DNA here is from genome assembly GCF_042749955.1 of Kitasatospora sp. NPDC059462. NCBI lineage: Bacteria > Bacillati > Actinomycetota > Actinomycetes > Kitasatosporales > Streptomycetaceae > Kitasatospora > Kitasatospora sp. NPDC059462. The sequence continues at coordinate 5,723 of NZ_JBHYUU010000005.1, forward strand.
GCTCGGGGGTCTGCTTGCGGAGGTCCTTGACGACCGCCCAGGCCAGGGTGGCCGCGGCGACGACGAGCGAGCCGAGGGCGACCGGATCGAGGTAGCGGCCGGGACGGGCGGCCGTCCCGCGGGCGTGCAGGGCGGCCTCCACGTCGGCGGTGAGCGAGGGCGTGCGGGCGGTGGTGAGGCGCTGTGCGGCGGCGCGGGCGCCCGCCTCGATCGGGTCGGTCATGGGTGGTCTCCTCGCGTTTCGGTGATCCGGCTCCGGTGATCACGCTTCAGTGGTCCGGTGGTGGCGGGCTGGGTTCAGTTCCGCACGAAGTCGCGCACGGCACTCGGCAGCCGCTGCCCGGTGACCGACCGCCAGGCCGTCTCCAGGGCCTGAATGCCGTGGTCGCGCGTCAGTGCCCTCAGGGTGTGGGCGGTCGGCCGGGTCAGGGGGTGCGGGAACTCCTCGAAGCAGGTCACTCCGCGCACCAGCCACTCCATCGCCTCCCCGGTCTTCCCCTGGAGCTCGGCGAGTTGGCCGTACATGGTGCAGGTGCGCGCCGTCCCGGGCAGGTCGCCGATCCGCTCGCAGACGGCCAGCGCACGGCGGTACCACCCCTCGGCCTCGGTCAGCCGGCCTCCGGTGTGGGCCGTCAGCCCGAGCTGGTGGTAGGTCACCGTCAGCCCCGCGAGGTCGCCGATCTCCTCCCGGACCTCCCTGGACCGCGTGTACTGCTCCACGGCCTCCTCCAGGTCCCCCCGTTGGGTGGCGACGATGCCGAGCTGGTGGCGGCTGTCCGCCGTTCCGTGCGGATCGCCGATCGCCGTCCGGATCTCCAGCGCCTTGCGGTGCCAGGCCTCGGCCTCGTCCAGCCGGTCCCGCATCACGGCGAGCACGCCGAGCTGGTGGTGGACGCGGGCCGTGTCGGGCAACTGGCCCAGCCGCTCGGCGAGCACCAGGGCCTGCCGGCACCAGTCCTCGGCCTCCTCCAGCCGCCCGACGTCGGTCTCCATCGTGGCGTTCTGGTGGCAGATGGTCAGCAGCAGCGGAATGTCGCCGAGTTCCTCGCCGCGGACGGCCGCCCGCCGGTACCACCTGTCGGCGTCCTGGAAGCGCCCCTGCTCCTGGGCCACGATGCCGAGGTTCACGCAGCAGTGGGCCTCCGAGGAGCGGTCGCCCAGCCCCTCGCACCCCGCCAGGGCCTTGAGGAACCACGCCTCGGCCTCCGCCGTCCGGCCGCGCTGGAGGGCGATCACGCCGAGCTGGGAGAGGCCGGCCGCCACCTTGCCGGTGTCCCCCGTGCCTTCGAGGGCTTCGAGGTAGCGGCGGTACCACCGTTCGGCCTCCGTCCACTGCGCCCGGTCCACCGCGATGCGGCCCAGGCTCTGGTAGCAGTGGGCGAGGTCGCGGAGCCGGGCCGGGCCGGGCGGCAGCGCCTCGGCGGCGCGGTGGAGCGCCCGGACGATCCGCTCCGCGTCGCCCGTCCGCCCTCTGCGCAGCAGCCGGAAGGACTCCGAGGACACCAGGTAACCCCAGAGCCGGCCGGCCGGGGAGTCCAGCCGGGGCGGGGTTCCGTCGGCCCGTTCCAGGACCAGCCGGGCCCGGTCGACCCACCCGCTCGCCTCCGCGTAGAGGCCGCGCGCGTCCCAGTAGTCGTCCAACGGCTGCACGATCGCCAGCGCCTGGCCCCACAGGCCGCGTCGCAGCGCCTCGCCGAACAGGGTCCCCACGGTCCGGCGCTGGGCGTGCACGACGGCCATCGCGTACCCCGCCTCCTCGCCCGTCGACTTCGCCCGGGCGTACGAGCAGTAGGTCGCCTGGGTGTTGATCAGCGTGCGCAGCGCGGTCTCGTGCTGGGCGGCGTAGTCCGGCTCCTCCTTCCGCCACTGGGCGGTCAGGTGGGCCGGCAGGGCCGGGTGGATCTGGTACACGGCCTCGCTCGACTCGGTGAGCAGCCCGATGCCCGCCGCCCGCCGCAACAGCCGCCGCCAGTCCTCCAGGGAGCGGCCCCGGAAGCGGCCGGGAAGAGCGAGGTCCGCCGAGAAGATGTTGAGCACGTAGAGGTCGACGGCCCCGTGGAACAGGGTGATCGCCGACAGGGCGCGGCGGTCGGCGTCCGGCAGGTGGGCGAGCGAGTAGGCGATGCTCGCGGCGAGCGACGACCCCCGGGCCTCGTCCGCGTCGCCGAGCACCCGGGCCTCGCCCTCGACGAGCGCGGCCAGCACCGGCGCCGGGTCCCGCCGGTCGAGGTGCGGAAGGACGAGCCGCATGCTCAGCGGGTGGCCGTCCAGCCAGTCCATCAGCTCACCGAACGCCGGCTTGTCGCGCCGTCGCCTCGCCCCGGGGAGCGCGGCGAGGAGCTGGTCGGCGTACTCGGCGGACTCCTCGGCGTCCAGCCCCGTGACGGCGATCCGCAGCGGCTGCGGGCCCAGCCAGTCCTCCGGCGTGCGGCTGGTCAGGACCACCGCGCTGCGCCCGCCGCGTGCCACCCGTTCGAGGAACGCCCGCAACTCCGCGCGCTCCGCCTCCGCCAGGGGCGGGGTGGTGTCGCCGGGGTGCGGCATCGAGTGGACCGACTCGACGTTGTCCCAGATCAGCAGCGTTCGCCGAGTGGCCAGTTCCCGTTCGACCGCCGCCTGCCGCTCCTCGGGGCCGAGTTGGTCGAACCGTCCGGGGCCCAGCAGCTGCCGGCCGACCCGGTCGACGACGCTCGCCAACCGGAAGGACGCCACCCCGGGTTCGAAGGAGTGCCAGACCACCGCCTCCGCGCCGTCCGTACCGCCGGTGTCGCCGTACCAGCGGCCGAAGGCCTTCGCCAGCTCGGTCTTGCCCGCCCCACCGGGGCCGTGCAGGACCACCACCCCGCACGTCCTGGCGCCGACGTCCAGCCGCAGCAGCAGGCCGTCCCGGCCGACGAACTCCCCGACGGACGCCAGGTCGGGCCGCTCCGGCCACCGGGCCGGCTCCGTCCGCCCGGCGCCCAGGCCGGGCAGGGCCACCTCGCTCCTGGTGTACAGCACCGGCACGATCCAGTCGGCCAGCGGCAGCGGGCCCCTCGGCGAGGGCCGGCGGTTGTGGACGGCCAGCCGGCGACGGCCGGCGGCCACCGCCTCCGCCACCCGGTCACCGGCGAAGAGCCGCTCGTAGAAGGCGGTCATGAACTCCGCGGCGGCCGCCGCGTAGACGCTGTACGCCATCGCGATCACGGCCCCGGCGCCCTCCTGCAGCAGCCGGGTGGCCACCGCCGCCTCGACCTGCGAGGCCATCGCGGCCGACTGGCAGGCGTTCAGGACCACCAGGGGCACCTCGGCGTCGGCCAGCACCCGGGCGACCCGCTCGGCCGACACGAGGTCCGGGCCGCCACCCGCCGCCTCGAACACCAGCATGCCCCGGGGGCCCGTTCCGTCGGGGTGCTCCTCGCCGAACACCCCGTGCCCGTCGAAGTGCACGATCTGGAACGGCCGGCCCTCCGCACGCGCCCCGGCCAGCACCTCGCCGAGCCGTTCCAGCGTCGGCGGGCGCAGCACGACGAGGTCGACCTGCCCGCGCACCGCCTCCAGCCGCCGCAGCAGCGGGCGGGCGATCGTCCGGAAGCCGACGTCCTCGGTGCCGTCCGGCCGGGCGATCACCATCAGCACCCGCAGCCGCGAGCCGCCGGCGGTGAAGACCCTCCCCAGGGCCGCGCTCGGCAGGCTGCGGCTGAGGGCCACGCCGTCCAGGGCCAGCGGTGAGGGGCGGCCCGGGTCCGCCATCAGCTCCCAGGGCAGGCCGAGGAGCTCCGCGGAGTCCGAGCGGAGGACGATCTCCAGCCGGTCGCCCCGGGCCCGGGCCCTCAGATACGCGTCCCGGGCCGGCCCCGCCCCGAACAGCGCCTCGAACACCGCCGCCCCCCAGGCCGGCAGCCGCCGCTCCACCTCCGGACCCCGGTCGCGGTAGACCCCGAAGGGCGCCCTCAGGTAGTCCTCCAGGTACCAGCGCAGCTCGTCCAGGACCTCGTGGTCCAGTGGCCAGCTCAGCGGCGCCCCGGTCGACGGCGGGGCCGGGAACGCCTCCCCCGTGGGCCACTCGGTCACCGCCGCCCGGCCGTCCGCCCGCAGGTCCACCATCAGCCGCTCGGCCACAACCGCCCCCCAGCGATCCCGGACGGCCGCATTCCCGTCCGCAGTGGACGACAGGCTAGCGGCGCCGGGGCCGCCCGGGGGCGGTGCGCGCGAAGTCGTGGGTAACGATCGGGTTCGCCGCGTCCGTGTGGTACCCGGGGGTCACCGGGACGGCTCGGGCCGTGGCGCCGGGCCGGGCCCTGATGCCGGGCCGGGCCCCGTTGGCCGGGCCGGTTCAGCCCGGCGCGCCGGTCTGCAGCAGGTCTCCGGCGCGGGCGGCCAGGCCGTCGGCGCCGCAGCGGACGGCCAGCTCCAGTCCGCGTGCCAGGGCGGAGCGGGCGGCCGGGGTGACGGCGCCGAGCGCCTCGCCCAGGTCGACCAGGGCGATCGCGTGCTCGTAGCGGGCGGGCGAGCGCTCCAGGTGGCGCACGGCCTGCCCGAGCAGCTCGGCCGCGCGCGGCCGGTCGTGCACGGCCGCGCAGAGCCGCAGCGTGCTGCCGATGGCCGAGTCCGTCCCGGTCGCCCGGGCCCGGCGGACGGCCTCCTCGGCGAGGTCACGGGCCCGCTCCGGCTGGTCGGGGGCGATCGCGCGGGCCAGGTGCCCGAGCCACGGCGCCCACACCGTGTTGCGCCACCCGCGGGCGTCCAGGGCCGCGCCGGCGGCGGTCAGCGTCGCGGCCGCGCCGGGGTCGTCGCCCCGGGCCAGCAGGAGCCGGCCGTAGAGGGTGGGGGCGTCGGGCAGCACCATCACCGTCGGGTAGGGCGGGCCGAAGGCGTGCTCGCGCGCCAGCTCCAGGGCCTCGGGCAGCCGGCCGCGCGCGGCCAGGGTCTCGGCCAGCGCCCCGACCGCGTCCCAGTGCAACGGGACGCCCGGGCCGATCCGTTCGGCGATCCGCAGCGCCCGGCGCAGGTAGTCCTCCGCGTCGGCCAGGGCGCCGCAACGGAACCGGAGCATGCCGGTCAGCAGGTAGGCGAAGCCGAGGTGACCGCCGCTCCACCCGGCGACCTCGTAGGCGCGGACGGCCTCGGTGAACAGCTCCTCCGCGCGGTCGACGCGGTCGGCGTAGAGGTAGCTGATGCCGAGGATCCCGGGCAGCTCGAAGCCCCAGACGGTGTTGGTCCAGCCGAGGCTGTGCGGCAGGCGGCCGTCCGGCAGCGCGGAGTCGGCGAGGGCGATCGCCTCGTCGCGGTCGGCGCCGCGCAGCGTGAGGTCCCAGCAGCGCAGCACGGCCACCGCGTGGGCGAGGCCGCTGTGTTCGAAGAGGGCTTCGCGCGGCAGCGGCCCGCCGTCGGTGCCGGTCCGGTTCGCTGCGCCGGTGCCGGTCGGGGTGGATCCCGGGCCGTCGGCTCCGAGGTCCCGGAACGCCATGCCGACCGTGGCGAGCATCCGGTCGAACTCCGCGAGCCTGCGGGAGCGGCCCGGACCGTCCGCGTCCTCGGACTGGAACGCGGCGAACATGAAGTGGGCGACCTCCAGGCGCAGACGGCCCGGTCCGGGCAGGGTGTCGGCGGCCTCCGCCGCGCACACCGCGGCTGCCTCGCCGAGCCGGTTGCTGTGGGCGAGGGCCTGGGCGAGCCGGAAGACCGCGTCGACCCGGCGCTCCGGGCCCAGGCCGTACGGGTCCGCGAGCGCCAGGCGCAGCTGGTTGACGGTGGTCGCCGGGTCGGTGAGCAGGGCCGAGCAGCCGAGCTCGTAGAGCACTTCGGCCCGGTCCTCGTCGGCGGGCGGTTCGCTGATGGCGCGGCGCAGGCAGCGCTGGGCGGCCTCGGGCGCGCCAATGGCCAGGTGCTCGCGGGCCGCCCGGCGCAGCTTGCCGACGATCTCGCCGTCGCCCTCGGGCAGGGTCTCCAGCAGGTGCCGGGAGGCCACCAGCAGGCCGAGGCCGGCGTTCTCGGTCTCGACGGCGGCGACCCCGTGCATCCCGGTGCGGGTGGCGGGGGGCATCGACTGGTAGACCGAGGTGGCGATCAGCGGGTGGACGAACTCCAGCCGGCCGCCCGGTGCGCCGGCCAGGACCCCGTTGCGGCGCAGCTCCCGGACCGACTCGGCGGCGGTCTCCGGGCCCTGGGCGCAGATCACGGCGGCGAGGTCGGGGCGGATGTCGGTGCCCAGCATGGACGCGGCCCAGGCGAACCGCATGGCGGTCGGGCCGATCCGGTCGAGCCAGTGCCGGAGCGTCATCCCCCGGGCTTCGGCCGCGAGTTCGCGGAGCTGGCCGACACTCTCCTCGACCGGGTCGAGCCGCTGACCGGCCGCCTCGCGCAGCAGCGCGGTGGTCTCGTACGGGTTGCCGGCGGTGACCGCCCAGACGTGGCGGCAGAAGGCGTCCTCCGCCCCCGCGCCCAGGGCGGCGCGGACCAGCCGCGCAACCGAGGCCGGCTGGAGCGGGCGCAGTTCGTGGCGCCGGTCGGCCCTGCCGAGCAGGCCGCGCTGGAGCGTCAGGGCGTCGTCGGTGAACTCGTCGCGGCAGGCCAGCACCAGCAGGGCCGGCAACTCCCGTGCGGCGACCGCGAAACTCGCCAGCCAGCCGAGCGACTCCGGATCCGCCCAGTGCAGGTCGTCGACGATCACGGCCACCGGCGGGCGCACCTGCACGAGGCGGGTGAGGACGAAGTCCAGGCCGTCCCGCACTCCCTGCGGGTCGAGCTGCCCGCCCGGCGGCAGCAGCCCCACCGCCGGGCCGACGACACCCTCCCACGGCCCGAACACCTGCCCCCGTTCCTCCTCGGACAGGGCCGCCAGCACCGGCTGCAGCAGCTGGCGCACCACCCGGAACGGCTCGTGCCGCTGCCGCTCCCCACCCCGGGCGAACAGCACGGTGCACCCCGCCCGCCCGGCCTTCCGCCGCACCTCGGTCAGCACCGCGGTCTTGCCCAGCCCGGCCGCCCCGGTGTACACCAGCAGTTCCCCGACCCCCGGCCCTCCGCCCCGGGTCAGCGCCCCCACCGCCAGCCCGGCCGACCGGATCTCGGCCTCGCGCTCGTGCAGCGGAGCGTCCTCCTCCCCGTCACCACCCCGGGCCACGGCCTCCCCTTCGGCCAACGCCGCCTCCAATTCACGCTTCCCCGACCGTCGTTACCGACCCGAGGCTACTGCCGGACGGACGATTCCGACGCCGAAGGGCCGAGGAGCTGTTCGAGGATCGGATCATGTGACTGCCGTCAGGGACCTGGAGGAGCCGGCAGGGCAACGCGGTACCCGGGTCTGTTCGTCCATCGGCTCGTTGAGCAGGCCCCGGGGACGGGACCGCCGGGGCTGGTGTCGGAGGAGTCCTGGGACCGGATCGAGCCGCTGCTGCCGGATCGGCAGCAGCGGCGTCGCGGGATCGGTGGCCCGCCGCTGAGCGACAGGGGCTGTGTGCGGGGGATCCTGTTCGGGGTGTGGAGCCCCCCCGCCCCTGTCGCCACCGCGAGACCGGGGCAGACGGTCTCGCGGCTCTGGCCGCGCCCACGGCGCGTCAGTCAGCGGCGCGATCGGACCGACGATCCGATGACCGGAAGTAACCCGGAGAGCGCCCGACGGCCTCCCCGCCGATGAATCCGCTCATGGCGGAACGGCTTCGGCGAGCTGCGGCGCGCGCGACGTATGATCGACCCCCGCCCCACCGCCGGGCACCTGCAGCAGTGGCTAGCGGGGGGCCTTCTTGACGTTGGGCTGCGTCTTCTGGTTGTAGATCTCCTTGCCGGCCGCGTCGAAGGCGTGGACGTAGGGGCTCGGCGGGAAGGAGTGCCCGTTGGGGTCGGTGGAGATGGCCGCCGTGTGGACGAACGCGCCGCCTGCCATGACGGCCGGGTACTGCGTCGGGTCGTCGCCGTAGCTGACGGTGACCTTGGCGACCTCGGGCGTGTAGTGCCCCGCGCCCAGCGCGAGGTACTGCCCGGCGCCGACCTTCTCGCTGAAGCTGTCGAAGAACTCGATCAGGTGACCGGCACCCCACAGGCGGTCGTTGATGAACGTCGCGGGGGAGGACATGCTGCTGCCCTGGCCGCCCTTCGTCTCGCACTGCACGTACTGGCCGGCGGAGTCGACGGCGACGACCACGCCGTCGGTGTTCGCCGAGGCGACCGGCGTGCGGACCGCCACCACCGCCTGGTACCGGGAGGCGTCGGCGCCCAGGCAGGAGCCCAGGATCCCCGCGACGTCCCCGGCGTCGATCGGGGAGGTCGCCGTGCTGGTGACGGTGAAGGCGCCCGGCGTGGTGGGCACGCCGGTGACGACCGGCGTGGCCGGCGCGGCGGCGGCCGGGGTGGCCGGGGTGGCCGGCGCGGCGGCGGGGGTGGCCGGGGTCGCCGGCGCGGCAGCGGGCCCGCTGTGAGGCGCGGCAGCGGGGGCCGGGGCGGACGTGGGGGTGCCGGTTGCGGCGGTGGCCATTCCCCCTGCAGCCGCGATGGCCGCGGCGGTGAGAGTGGCGGCGGTGAGCATGATCGGGCGGATGCGCATGAATCCGTGTCCCTTCCTGCGAGCGTCCGGTTGACGCCGGCGCCCCTGTACGCCCCCCGGCGCCCGGCGGGTCGCGCCCCGCACACGTGATCCATGTCATAGGCCGTGAGTGCGACCTGGGGGCGGCTCTCGTGCGTACAGGGCGGGAGGCTCCACCCGGGACGCACGGCTCCACCGCCGCGGCCGAGGAAGGCCTCCCCGCGGGCCGCCCGTGCCGCGAACCGAAGGACAGTCCCGTAGGAGAGGCCCTTGATGACGCCACAGGAGTTCGACGCGTTCTACGCGGCGTCCTTCTCCCGCCTGACCGGGCAGCTCTACGCGATGACCGGCGACTGGTCCGAGGCGCAGGACGTGGTCCAGGAGGCCTTCGTCCGCGCGTGGGACCGGAGGCGCACCCTCGACCCGGACGACGCCCCCGAGGCATGGATCCGGACCACGGCCCGGCGGCTGGCCCTCTCCCGCTGGCGGCGGCTGGCCCGGGGCCTGCACCTGGCCGGACGCCACCACCGCCGGGAACCACCCACCGTCGAGCCCCCCAGCGAGGAGCACCTGATGCTGGTCACCGCGCTCCGCGACCTGCCCGAGGCACAGCGAGGTGCCCTGGTCCTGCACCACATGTGCGATCTCTCCGTCGAGCAGGTCGCCGCCGAGACCGGCGCCAGCGTCAGCGCCGTCAAGAGCCGCCTCGCCCGCGGCCGGACCGCGCTCGCGGCCGTGCTCGCCGAGCGGGCCCCGACCGGCGAGGAAGGAAAGCTCCGTGTCTGACCCCGTCCGCGACACCCTCGGCGACCGGCTGCGGCTGCTCGGCACGCAGATGTCCGCGCCCGCCCTGCCCGCTGCGGAGATCCGCCGGCGTGCCGACCGGCGCCGCCACCGCCGGCGCGCCCTCGGCGTGACGGCGGCCTGCGCCGCGACAGCCCTGTGCCTGGCCCTCCCGTCCGCGCTGCACTCACCGGAGCCGGGGCGGTCCCCCGGATCACAGCACTCCTCGGGACCAGGGCACTCGCCGGAACCGCAGCACTCGCCGGAGCCGCAACGCTCACCGGACCCGCACCAGGGAGCGGCCACCACGGACCCCTCCCCCGGGTCCGCCTCCCCGCGCCCCCCGGCCGCCTCCACCGTCACCAGCACGGCGACCTCCCCGATCGACGCCGGGACCGTCGCGCGGATCCTGGGTTCGTGCCTGGGTGCCGACGCCTCCCGGTACCAGGCGGTGGTCGCGGTCCGCACTCCGGTCGCCTCGGCGAACACCGACGGCGTGGTCGTCGCCGTCGACTCCGCCGGCCAGTACGTGCAGTGCGAGACGAAGGGCGACCGGGGCACCAGCACGTCCGTCCCCGCCACCTCCGTCAACGACCGCCTGTGGGGTGCCGGTCACCTGATCAAGTTCTTCAACACCTTCAGCACGCCGGCCGACGCCGGGCAGTACCTCTCGCTGGGCGCGGGGCACTACACGCCCGAGGTCGCCAAGGTCACCGTCAGCTACGGCGACGACCCGACCCAGTACCCGGCCGTCATGGCGGGCGGCGCGTTCGTCCACACGGCGGCCGTGTCCACCGGTTCCACCGGGAACCCCTCCCCGAGCCCCTACGTCCACGCCTTCGACGCGGCCGGCAAGGAGATCTACAACCAGAAGACGCAGCCCAACGGCAAGAACTCCCGCCCGTAGCCACCGCTTCGGGCGGGAGGGGGCCTGCCCCGCCGTTGGGGCGTCGACCGGGACGAGCCGGTCCGGACGGTGCGGATGATCCGGACGGTGCGGACGGCCCGGACGGTGCGGACGCCCTTGCGCGACCCGTCCACGGCGGGCAGGCGCGCCCTCTGTCCGGTGGACGGCCCTGCCGCGCGGCGGGCGGTCCCGGACAGCACCGGAGCGGCTCCTCCTGCACCCTCAGGAGAAGGGATCACGCGCCTGCCGCGGCTCACCCCTCGCTCGCGTGGAGGACGCTTCGGTCCTCGCGTCCGTCCCCGGGCCACCGGTACGTGGTTGATACACGATCGCGTGCCGGCCGAAGTCGGGTGACGACCGGCTCGAAGCAGCCGTCGCGGAGTCTGTGAACACCCCCCGGGTGGCCGTCCGTGCCGCCGGGGCTCCGTGTTCCCCAGCTCCGGGAGGTCCTTGCCGTGTCCGCCGTGACGAAACATGAAGACCACGATTCCGGCGCCGTGCCGGGCCGTCGCCGGGCGCCCCGCCGCAGGGTGCTGTGGCTGCTGGCCGCCGTGCTGGTCGCGGGCGCCGGTGGTGGCGTGGCGGCGACCCTGCCGGACGGGGCGGAGACCGGCGGCGCCCGGAAAGGAGGCGTCCGGGTCGAGGGGCCGCCGACGCTGCCGGCTCCTGCGCCCGTCGTCGATCTCGATCTGCCGTGGCCGGAGGAGGGGCAGTCGGCGGTCGCCGTGACGAAGGTCGGCGTCCTGGGGGTGAACGGGCCGCAGCAGCCGGTGCCGATCGCGAGCGTCACCAAGGTGATGACGGCGTACGTCGTCCTGCGGGACCACCCGCTCCGGGACGGCGAGGACGGCCCGACGATCACGGTGGACGCCCGGGCGGCGGCCGAGTCGGCGTCGACGAGCGAGTCGACGGCTCCCGTGGTCGAGGGCCAACGGCTCACCCAGCGCAAGCTGCTGGAGGTCATGCTCCTCCCGTCCGCGAACAACGTGGCCCGGCTGCTGGCCCGTTGGGACGCGGGCAGCGAAGAGGCGTTCGTGAAGCGGATGAACGCGGAGGCGGCCCGGCTGGGGATGACCGCGACGGCCTACACCGGGGCCAGCGGGATCGAGCCCACGACCGTGTCCACGGCCGCCGACCAGCTGGTGCTGGCCCGCGAGGCGATGAAGGACCCGGCGCTGCGCGCCACCGTGGCCCTGCGCAGCACCACGCTCCCCGGCCGCGCGGTGCCGTTGCACAACACCAACGCGCTGCTCGACCGTCCCGGGGTGGTGGGGCTGAAGACCGGTTCGAGTACACCGGCGGGCGGCAATCTGATGTGGGCCCTGGAGGTGCCGGAGGGCGGCGGGGCCGGGGCGGGACGTCGGCTGGTCCTCGGCGTGGTGCTGGGCCAGCGCGCCGGGACGACGCCCACCGAGGGCATGCGGGCGGCGTTGGAGAACAGCGGGCGGCTCGTCGACGCGTTGCGGCAGAAGCTGCCGCCGGTCCTGCCCGCGCTCGACGGCGGCCGCCGGGAGTGGGCGTGAACGCGGGCACGGACGCAGGCACGGGCATCGACACGGGCACGGGCACAGGCACGGACACGGACCCGGCCCCGCCGGCGCCCTCGCCCGGGGGCGGGCCGACGGCGGCCGACGGGCCGGGGCGCGACGGCGCGGGGCGGCGGGGGCGACGGGGACGGCGCAGGCCGCGCGGCCGGCTGATCGCCGCGGCCGCGTTGCTCTGCGCCGCGCCCATGGCCCTGAGCGCCCACCTGCCGAACGCCGTCGGCAACCTCGGCAGTCTCTGCCAGACGCTGCTGCCGTGGTCGGGGCTGGGCGTCGTCCTGCTGCTGTGCTGCGCGGCGGTGCGCCGGTCGGCCCTGGCCGCGGTCGCCGTGCTGGTCCCCGCCCTGGTGTGGACCGTGCTGTTCGGGCCCGCCCTCGTCGACAGGAGGTCCGGCGGCGGGGACTTCACGGTGGTGAGCCACAACGTGAACGAGGAGAACCCCGATCCGGGCAGCACGGCCCGCGCCCTGGCGGCCTCGGGCGCCGACGTCCTGGCGGTGGAGGAGCTGGCGAGCCGGGCGCAGGCCGCCTTCCGGCACGAACTGGCGGCCGCCTACCCCTACTCCGAGGTGCGGGGCGGCGTCGGGGTGTGGAGCAGGTACCCGGTCGAGGAGGTGGAGCCGGTGGAGATCATGCCCTGGACCAGGGCGGTGCGCGCCACCGTGCGGACGCCGAAGGGGCCGGTCGCGCTCTACGCGGTGCACCTCGCCTCCGTCCGGGTGCACCTGGCCGGCGGCTTCGCCACCGCCCGCCGCAACGAGGCGGCGGCCCGGCTGGCCGAGGCCCTCCGGGCGGAGCGGCTCACCCGGATCGTGGTCCTGGGGGACTTCAACGGTTCGGTTGACGACTCCGCGCTGCGCGGGCTCACGGGGCCGCTGCGGTCGGCGCAGCGGGAGGCCGGTGACGGCCTGGGCTTCACCTGGCCCGCGGCGTTCCCGGTGGTCCGGATCGACCAGATCCTGGTGGCCGGCGTCACGCCGCGTGCGGCATGGACTCTGCCCGCCACCGGCAGCGACCACCTGCCGGTCGCGGCGTCCCTGCGGCTCTGACCGGTCCGCGGGGGCGGGCCCCGGTGCCACCCCCGGCCGCCCCGCCGCCCCGCCGCCCCGCCGCCCGGCCGCCCCGCCGCCCGGCCGCCCGTACGGCTACGATCGAACACCCGCGGGCCCGGAGGAGTGCGGCTCCCCGGGCGAACACATCGGAGAACCCTTGTCCGCCATTCGTGTGCCCGACCCGGTCGGCGTGCTGCTCGTCGAGGACGACGCGGTCATCCGCCGCTCGGTGCAACTGGCCCTGGAACGCTACGGCTACGAGGTCGACGTCACCGGGGACGGCCTCGACGGCCTGGAGGCGTTCCGGGCCGGGGCGCACGACGTGCTGATCCTGGACGTGATGCTCCCGAGCCTCGACGGCATCGGCCTGTGCCGGCGCGTCCGCGAGGAGAGCCTGACCCCGATCCTGATGATGTCCGCCCGGGGCGACGCCCTCGACGTCGTGGCCGGGCTGGAGGCCGGCGCCGACGACTACGTGGTCAAGCCGGTGGACATCCCCATCCTCGTCGCCCGGATCCGCTCCCTGCTGCGCCGCGCGACCGTCCACCGCGCTCCCGCCCCGGAGCCCGCGCACGACGAACGGGCCGCGCAGGCACCGTCCGCGCCCGCCGGACCGGCGCGGCCGCCGGAGCCCCCGGCGGCCCCCTCCTCCCCCGACCTCCTCGTCTTCGGCGACCTGACCGTCGACCTGCGCGGCCTGGAGGTGCGCCTGGACGGGCGGCCGGTCCCGCTGACGCCCACCGAGCTGCGGCTGTTGCTGGCCTTCGCCGAGAACCCCGGCGCGGTCCTGGACCGCCGCCGTCTGCTGCGCGACGTCTGGGACTACGGCTGGGAGGGCGACACCCGGGTCGTCGACCTGTGCGTGGTGCGGCTGCGCAAGAAGATCGGGGCGGACCGGATCGAGACCGTCCGGGGCTTCGGCTACAAGCTCGTCCGGGGCTGAGCCGGTGGCCACCCGGCTGTTCGACCCGCGTTCCCTGCGCTGGAAGGTCGCGGCCCTGGTCGCGCTGGCCTGCTGCGCGGTCGCCGCCGTGATCGGAGTGCTCGTCCACCGGGCGACGGACCAGCGCGGCGAGCGGACCGGGCGCGAGCTGGCGGCCGCGCAGGTCGCCGCGGCGGAGAAGGAGTTCTCGCTCACGGGCGACCGTCCGGACTTCGCGGACCTGCAGACCGTGGCCGAGCTGCCGGCACCGTTGGCGCGGGCCGTCGCCGACCTGCGGACGCCGGGCGCGTACGCGCTCTGGTACGACGTCAAGGAGCCGAACTGGTACTGGCTCTGGGCGGCGGCCCCGGTCGGCGGTGACCGGGTGATCGTGGTGCGGACCGACATGAGCGCCGAGGTGCGCAGTCTCCAGCTGCTGGACCGCAGCATGGTCAAGGCGGCGCTCGCCGCGCTCCTGGTCGTCGTGCCCGCCGCCGCTCTCGGGGCGGAGCGGATGAACCGGCGTCTGCGCCACGGTTCCCGTACCGCCCGGCGGATCGCGGACGGGGACCTCGACGCCCGGATCGGCAGCCGGGGCCGGGCCCGCGACGAGATCACCGAGATGTCGGTGGCGGTGGACGCGATGGCGGCCGCGCTGCAGGCGCGGCTGGCCGCGGAGAAACGCTTCACCGCCGACGTCGCCCACGAGCTGCGCACCCCGCTGATGGGCCTGGTCACGGCGGCGGGACTGCTCCCGGAGGACGACGAGGCCGCGGGCCTGGTCCGCACGCAGGTGCTCGCGCTGCGGGTCCTGGTCGAGGACCTCCTGGAGGTCTCGCGCCTGGACGCCGGTGCCGAGCGGGCACGGATCGACGAGGTCCCCCTCGGCGACCTCGTCACCCACGCCGCCGGGCAGGCCGGCGGCGACACCCGGCTGCGGCTGGAGGCCCCCGCCGTCGTCCCGACCGACCCGCGCCGGGTGGAGCGCATCGTCACCAACCTCGTGGCCAACGCCCACCGGCACGGCGCGCCGCCCGTCGAGGTCACCGTCACCGGCGCCCGGATCACCGTGCGCGACCACGGCCCCGGTTTCCCGGACGACCTCCTCGCCGACGGGCCGCAGCGCTTCCGCACCGGCGCCACCGAACGCGGCCGGGGCCACGGCCTGGGCCTCACCATCGCCGCCGGCCACGCCGCGGTCCTCGGCGCCACCCTGACCTTCGCCAACGCCCCCGACGGCGGCGCCCTCACCACCCTCGACCTCCCGGACCCGCCGGCCCGGGAGCGATGAACGAATTGACGGAAGCCGGAGATCCGGAATCACCGGCCCACCCGCCCGGGCCTCGGTGCTGATGCGGTTTCCGGAGAACCGGAAATCCCATGGCGTTCATCGGCGACCGACGACCGCCGGCCATTCCGTGCCGTCCGCGCGATCACCATCTCCGGGCCGTTCACGCCGTCACCCTTAGCCCGCCGCGTCACCCTTGACAAGTCGCACAAGAACAGTTCGCCCATATCGGCGACTTGCGCTCTAAACGCGGATCAATCCGGGCAACTCCCCTGCAGGCGGCGCTCCTCAAGTCCCGGACGGGGCGACGTCCCCACGAAAGGCGGAGACCATGAGCATGATCCAGACGGGCAGGTTGCAGCTGAACTCCACCAGCCGCTCGGCGGTCACCGGCGGAGACACCTCCACCTTCACCCAGGTCACCTTCCCCACGCCCTTTCCCAACGGCACGGAGGTGATCGTGGTCCCCTTCGTCCAGACCTTCAACGGCCCGGACACCCCGGGGCTGCGCATCGCCGACGTGACCACCACCGGCTTCAAGATCCGCATCAACGAACTCGTCGGCCGCGGCACCGTTCTGTCCGACGGCCCCCACACCACCGAGACCGTCGGCTGGATCGCCGGCACCGTGTAGCCCGCGCAGCCTGCCCCGGCCTGCCCGCAGTCACCGGCACAGCGCCACCGGGCCGTCGGTCACGGCTGTCGGGGCGCACCCCGGAAGACCTGTTCGGCATGCCACTCCCGGTGCCGACCGGCGACCGGTGCGATCCCTGCCTGGGGGCCGATGACCGGGCGTCCGGCCAGGGCGAGCACATGACTGCGGCTGGCCTCGCTGCGTCCGACGAAGCGCTGCGAGACGAGTATGCGATGCCCGGCCCCCAGGCCGAGGACGCCCTTGTCGAACAGCTTGTGGTGCAGGGAGCAGAGGCACAGGCCGTTGTCGACCTCGTCCGGCCCTTCGTGGGACCACCAGCGCACATGCGCCGCTTCGAGGCCGACCGTGCTCGCGCCCAGCATCCCGTCGTAGCCACAGAAGGCGCACTGGAACTCATAGGCGGTCAGCACGAGTTCGCGCATCCTCCGGTCCCGTTGCCGTCGCGCCGCCCGCTCCTTCCCGCCCTGGGCGCCGGTCAGGCCATCGGTCTCGGCCAGGTCCAGGTCGAGACCGACCGACTCGCACAGGTCGGTGTGCAGCGACGGCGGGAAGTGGAAGTCCAGCAGCACCCGCACCAGCCGGCCCAGCAGCGCCGGCTCCTTCCGCAGGGCCACCCGCAACTCGGGCGCGAGCCTGCCGCTCGCGCCGCTGTCCCGGAGGACCCGTACCCCGCTGCCGGGGCTACCGGGCCCCTGGTCCGTCCTGACCTCCCACACGCCGTCACTGACCAGATGATGGAACGGGTACGCCGGGGTGGTCGGATGGGACGGCCCGTACTCCTCCAGCAGCCGCTTCAGCTCGCCCTCGACCACGCTGTAGCGCAGTTCGGCGTCGGCATCGCGCTGGAAGCTGCCCAGCGCGTACAGCAGCAACAACGGCTTGTGCGGCGCCCGCACGTCCTTGCTCGTCCACCGTCTCAGCTTCGCCACCCGCTCCAGCCAGTCCATGACCACCCAGGGTAGGCCGGGCGTGGCGCCGGTCCCGTCCGCGGGTACGTCCCCGGCCCGCGTCAGGGAGAGCCGGCCCCGGACACGGAGGCGGCCTCCGGGGCCAGGGGCTCCGGGGCCAGGGCGTCCGGCGGCGGGAACGGGGTGCGGAGGTCGAGCGCGTCGAGGAGGGTCCGGCCGATGGCGGTGGTCTGGGACAGCAGACCCCGGGCGATCGGGCGGCGGCTGTCGAAGGACGGGTCGCGGGCCAGCGCGGCGGGCGAGGTGGCGGGCGAGAGCCGGAAGTGCCGCCAGTTGACGGCCTGTCCACGGTACGTCACCTCGAACAGGTCCGGCTTGCGCCAGGCCACGAAGGACCAGCGGCTGTCCTCGTGACAGGCCCAGGCGCCGACCGGGCCGTCCAGGCCGGTGCAGCCGAGGGCGTCCAGGGCGGCCCGGCTGGGGTTGGACCAACGGCCGTGGACCGAGATCAGGTTGGCGGCATGCCGGCGCGCGACGGTGCCGCGCCGGGTGCCGAGCTTCCGGACGGCCTTGGCCGCCGCGTCCTCCTGGAGCTGGTCCCGCACACCCGCTACTGCGCGCTGCACGGATGCCCGCTCACCGTGGTCACGCCGGGGACGAGGTGGGCGACCTGCCGCAGCACGTACCGCTCCACCGCCAGGGGGTACTTCCCGTCGATGAGCCTCAGCCCGCTCTCCGACCACGCCGCGCCGACCCTGTGCGCCGACTCCTGCACCGCCACCTCCCCGACAACCACGCGGCGACCTCCGCCACGCCCCGCCGCGGTGATCCTACGTCCGGGCCGAGGGCCGCGTACGGCCAGGCCGGGAGTGCGCGGGCTCCACGGGCCGACGGTGGCCGCCCGGGCCCCGGCGGGGTCGGCACCCCGGAGGTCCGACGGGGACGGGCCGGGGCTGCGGTGGCAGCTCCCGGCAACCCCCGTCCCGGTTCGCGGCCTGATCCGGTCGAACCGAATGACTACCCGTCAGTTCCGTTCTGCCGTAACGTTTTTCGCCATGGGGTGGCAGGATCCTTGGCTGGCGCGCATCGAGGACACCCAGGGGCGCGTGCACGGTGCCGGGACGATGCTCGACGGCCAGTACGTGCTGACGTGCGCGCATGTGGTCGAGGAGGCCGTCGAAGCCGGGCGTGGAGCCGGGCGCGAGGTCCGGGTGCGCATCGCCGGACGCCCCGACGACGCCTATCCGGCGACCGTTGTCGACAGCTGCTGGCAGCCCCCGCTGCCGGACCAGCGCGGGGACGTGGCGGTCCTCGCCCTGCCGTCCGCCGTGCCGGGCGCACCGCGCGCGAGGATCCGGCGGACCTGGCAGCACGACGAGATGGTGCGCATCTTCGGCTTTCCGGCGGGTACCGACAACGGCCAGCTGGTCAATGCGAGGATCGCCTCGTACGACTTCACCGGGGAGCGGGTGCAGCTCGACGCCGTCCTGGAACAGCGCGTCGACCGCGGCTTCAGCGGTGCGGCGGCACTCGCCGCGAACGGTGAGATCCTCGGGGTGATCGCGGTCGTCCGGGCACCGCTCGCCGAGAGCAGCTGGATGATCGCGGTCCGGACGCTGTACAAGTACGCGAGCGCGGTGCTCGACGGGCACCTGGCGAGCCGGCCCTCGGAGGCGCTGCCGAGCCACTGGCCGCCGCCGCAGGTCCCGGAGGTGCTGGACGACCCGGTGCGGCTCGCCCTGACCCGCCGTCTGGTCGCCTGGCTGGCGTCCGGCGGGCCGGGCGGGGTCTGTGCGATCGGCGGTGGCGGCGCGGTCGCGCTGACGTCCCGCCTGGTGGGCCTGACGGTGCCGGGCTACCGTCGGGCAGCCCCCGACGGGACCGTCAGCGGCGCCCCGCCCGGCACCGTCCCCCCGCTCGGCGAGGTGGACGCCGCCGTCGACGCGACCGGGCGGACGACGGAACAGATCGCCCGGCAGCTCGCGGAGAGCCTGAGCCTGCTGACCGACCGCGTCACCGATGAGCTCTTCCACCAGCTGGAGGAGTTGGGATCGCCGATCGTTGTCGTGGTGAACGCGGTCGACCTGGCGGCCGACCCCGGCGAGCTCCACTACCGGCTGCTCGAACCGATCGCCGCGCGGGCGCCGAGCATCGGCGTGCGCCTGCTGCTCGCCTACCACGGCGACCCTCCGCGCTACGTCCGCAGTGCGGTCGCGGCGAGCCTCGGGCGGCCCGCCGCGCCGGCCGCGCCCGCCTCGCCGGCCACGCCGGCCGTACGCGGCGCGCGCCCCGCACTCGCCGCGCCGAGCGGGCGACACGACGGAGGGGAGCGGTTCGGCACCCGCCTCGACCGGCTCGACCGGCTGGCCGAGGAGGTCGAGGCGGCCGAACGCGACGCCCGGGTCCGCCGTGACCACCTCGCACCGCGGATCCTCGGCACACCGCCGCCGCAGGTCGCCGCCGCGGCCGCGCTCGCGGTCCGCCTGCGGGTTCTGCGGGACGCCGGCCCGGCCGCCGCCGGATCCGCCCTCCGGGGATGGCTGCCGGCGGAACTCGACACCTGCGAGGAGACGGCCACCCGGTCGCTGGCGCGGGCCCGGCGCCTGAGCGCCGAGTGCACGGCCCTGCTCGCCCGGCGCAACCGGGCCCGGGGGCGGCTGGACGCCTACCGCTCGGAGGCCGCGGCACGCGGACTGATCGAGGAGCTGGGCGAGTCGTACGAGGCGGCACGGCGGCTGCTCTACAGCGGTGGATGCGACCTGCCGCTCGCCGAGCTCCGGGTCGAGGAGTACCACCGGGCCGTTCGGCGCGAGATCGACGGGAGGCAGGCGTGAACCGGTGCGACCGCCCCGGATGCGGTGGCGAACGCGACGGCACCGGCTACTGCCGGCGCTGCCTGCTTCCGCCACCGCCGGCCGGGCCCGCGGACGGGCGGGCGCCGGCCGGGCCCGAGGGCGGGCGGGCGCAGACCGGGGCGCGGACCCCGGAGCGGGACCCGGAGCGGTCGCTGCCGGTGGGCGGGAACCGCCGTGCGGTGCCGCCCACACGCCCCGCGGAGCCCGCCCGGCCGCCGCGCCCGTTCGGCGACGACCCCTGGTGGGGACTGGGCCTCGTCACGCCGTCGGCGATCGCCGGACCGGAGCCGGACCGGGCGGTCAGCGTCGCTCCACGCATCCCGGAGGAGCGCAGGCTCTGCCCCGATCCCGCCTGCCGCCGCCCCGTGGGCACGGGTGTCGACGGCCAGCCGAACCTGCTGGAGGGGCGCTGCCCGTACGACGGGACGGCCTACTCCTTCGTACCGCGACTCGGCCGGGGCGATCTGCTGTCGGACCGCTACCGGGTCGAGGGCTGCATCGGGCACGGCGGCTTCGGCTGGATCTACCTCGCCTACGACGAGCGCCTGAACCACCGTCCGGTGGCGCTCAAGGGCCTGATCGACGCGGAGGACCCGAGGCGGGTCCAGGAGGCCGCGGAGGAGAAACGGTTCCTGATCGAGCTCAGACACGACGACATCGTCGACATCTACGACTTCGTGGCGGACGAGCCGTCGGCCGGCTCCCGGCACGGCTACCACGGGTACCTGGTGATGGAGTACGTCCCCGGCTACTCCCTGGAACGCCCGGAACTGTTCGGCCGGCTGGAGACCGAGCAGGTCATCGGCCACGTCCTGAGCGCGCTCCGGGCGTTGCAGTACCTGCACGACCGCCAGTACCTGTTCTGCGACCTGAAGCCGAGCAACCTGATGGTGTACGGCTCCCGGATCAAGCTGATCGACCTCGGCGCGGTGCGCGAGGCCGGCAGACCGGGAAGCGGGGCGTACTCGGAGGGCTACATGGCCCCGGAGCTGATGCTCACCGGCCCCACCGTCGCCACCGACCTCCACACGGTGGGCAGAACCCTGGAGTCGCTGTTCCACTGGTACACCGACGACCCGGGCGATGCCCGCTTCGCCTCGCTGCGCCGGCTCATCGATCGCGCCACCCATGACGATCCGCTGCTGCGGTTCGCCTCGGCGTCCGACATGGCGGGCCAACTGAGCGGCGTGCTGCGCGAGTTGGTGTCCAGCCGCGACAACGCCCAGTACACCGCGCCGTCACTGCTCTTCACCCGCTCCACCACGCTGCTCGACCCCGGGCTCGGGACGGTGCCGCCGCTCGACCGGTGGACGAGCACGGCGGCGCTGCGGGCGGCGGTCGAGGGCAGCTGCCGTCCGTTCACCACGGCGCCGCCCACGCCGGTCGTGGCGGCGGCCAGCTTGCCCGAGCCCCTGGTCGACGCCCGCGATGCCGCGGCCGGGTTCCTCAGGGCGTCGGTCAGCGCCGATCCGGCGGTCGCCCTCTCCCAGCTCGCCTCCTACGCCGACGCGGTCCCGGCCTCCCTCCGCGCCTCCTCGCCCGAGGCCGAGTTGCTGCGCTGCCGGCTCCATCTGCGCCTCGACGACCTCGAAGCGGCGCGCGCCGCGCTGGACCGGGCGAGGGGTCTGCTGCGGCCCGGGTGGCGGCTCAACTGGCACGAGGGGCTGATGGCCCTGGCCGAGCGGCAGTTCGGCGGCGCGGAGAAGATGTTCGCCTCCTGCCGGCAGATGCTGCCGGGCGAGCTCGCACCGAAGCTCGCGCTGGCACTGTGCGCCGAGTACCCAGCGACGACCGACGCGGAACTCGACGCCGCGGCGGCGGCCTACCTCGCGGTGTGGCGCACCGACAGCTGGCACGAGAGCGCCGCCTTCGGCCACGCCAGGACGAGGCTCCGGCGCGGCGACCGGGCCGGTGCGCTCTCGGCACTGGGGCAGGTGCCCGACACCTCGCCGCACCACCGGGCCGCGCGGATCGCCGCACTGCGGATCCGCACCGGACGGCTCGGCGCGGGCACCAGGGGCCTGCCCGACCACGAGGACCTCGCCGAAGCCGAACGGGTCCTGGCCGCACTGCCGTTGGACGAGGCCGAGCGGCGCCGCCTCGCCGCACTGATCCTGGAGGCCAGGCTCGACCGCCGGCGCACCTCACAACCGGGCCGGACCGCGCCCGACGACGAAGCCACCGAGCACGAGCTCCGGTCGGGGCTGGAGAGGGAGTACCGGGCGTTCGCCCAGTGGGCATCGGGCGAGGACCGCCGCACCGTGCTCGTCGATCTGGCCAACACCGTGCGGCCGGTCACCACCTGGTGAACCGACCGGCCCTGACGGATCATCCATCTCCCCCCGACGACGAGGACATGGCATATGAGCCGAGTGCCGAGAGTCACCCTCGACGCCAACTACGACAGATACCGCTCCCTGGACGAACGCGAGGTGCACGTGTACCTCAGCGTGGCCGCGGACACCCCGGCCGACCGGCGGGTGGGCCCGCCGGGCGACGCGCGGTTCGCCGAGGTCATCCTGCTCGACCAGTCGGGGTCGATGAGCGAGCCCCGCACCAAGCTCCAACGGGCCAAGGAGGCGAGTTGCGCCGCCATCGAGACCCTGCGGGAGGGAACCCTCTTCGCGGTGGTCGCCGGCACCCATCGGGCCACCATGGTCTACCCCCGGGATTCCTTCCTCGCCCCGGCGAACGCCGGCACCCGCGCGGAGGCGAAGCAGGCCGTCAACCGGATCGCCCCCGGCGCCCAGGGCACGGTGATCGGCGCTTGGCTCGACAAGGCCCGTGAACTGCTCGAACCGCACCGTGAACTGATCCGCCACGTGCTCCTGCTCACCGATGGACGCAACGAGCACCAGGACCGGTCGGCCCGGTCGATGGACGCCGTGCTCGCCGACTGCCGCTCCGTGTTCACCTGCGACGCCCGCGGGATCGGCGCGGACTGGGAGCCCGCCGAGCTGCGGCGGATCGCCGAGGAACTCCGGGGCACGGCGGACGCGGTGCCCGACCTCGCCGACCTGGCGCCCGACTTCCGCGCGCTGATCCGCACCGCCATGGGCCGCACGCTGTCCGAGTTGGCCCTGCGGGTGCGCTGCGCACCGGGAGTGTCGGTGTCGGTCCTCGAACAGGCCTACCCGGCACTGGCCGACCTGGTGGGCCACCGCCTGCCGTTGGCCGGAACGGCGGCGGCCGACTACCCGACCGGCCCCTGGAGCAGCGAGGCGCGCCGGTTCGTCGCGACCTTCACCGTGACCGGCGGCCGGAGGGTCGGCGCCGACGCGGAGACCCTGGCGTCCCTCGAAGTGGTCACCGGTGCGATCGGCACCGCACTGGCCACACCGGTCAGCTCGGTGGAGGTGGTCACCGCACGCTGGCTCGACCAGCCGGCCCCGGAGACCGTCATCGGGGCCGACCGGGGCCGCCACGAGCGGGAGAAGGAGCTGTACGCGCTCCGATGGCGGGGCGGGGCGCTGTTCCGCCAGGGGGATCGCCTCGGGGCCTGCGACGCCTGGGGCCGGGCCGTGGCACTGGCCACCGAGCTGCGCAACGAGGACGCGCTCCGGCGCCTGGGCAAGGTCGTCCGGATCGAGGACGCCGTACGCGGCGTGGTCGGCCTGCTGCCGGATCTGGATCCGGACTACGTCCTTCAGGCCATGATGGGCACGGTCACCAGCAGCTCGTACGGTCTCTCGCGCGAACCGGCGTCACACGCCGATCCGGGGACCGGGCAGCCGCCGGCCCCGGGGCCGCGCTGCCCGAAGTGCGGCCGGATCGCGGTGGCCGGCGCGCGGTACTGCGAGAACCTCGCCTGCGATCACGCCTTCACCGACGACCCGCCGGCGGTGGGCGGATGACGGCCCCCGGACCGGCGGCGGACGCACCGGCGACGCCGTCCACGACCGCACGCACCCTGCGCCGGCTCCGCGGGGCGCTGGTGGCGGGCAGCCTGCTGACCGGGGCGCTGTGCCTGGTGGTGTCCGGCCGGGCACACGCCGGGAGCGACGCCGTCGGCGGGCGGGCCGCCCCCGCGGTCCTCCGGGCCGAGGCCGCGTACGGCGCGCTCGCGGACGCCCAACGCGCGGCGGTACAGGGCTTTCTGCAGGAGACCGTGGCCCTCGGCGGCCTCGGCGACCGCTACCGGAACGACATCGCCGCGATCAACCAGAACCTGGCGGAACTGGCCCGGTACGACGTGGCGGGCCCGACGGCCGCCAGTGACATGCAACGCGTCGAGGGGCTCGTCGTCAACTACAACACCCAGATCGAGCAGGCCGCCGCCGACTACCGGCGGAGCGGCTCGCTCACCCAGGCCCTGCCGGCCCTGTGGTACGCCGAACTGCAGTACCGGGAGGCCTCGGAGACGCTGGACGTTCTGCGGCAGGACGGGAAGACGGCACTGGCCGCCCGACTCGACTCGGTGTGGCTGGCGGACGCCACGGATCTGCTGTTCCTGGTGCCGTTCGCACTGGTGCTGGCGCTGTTCGCGCGGACACAGGTGGTGCTGCGCCGCCGGTTCCGGCGTCGGTTGAACGCCTGGCTGGCGCCTGCCGTGCTCGCCCTCACCGCGACGGCCCTGTGGTGCGGTCTGTCGCTCCATGCCGCGGACGAACGCCTGCGCTCGGCCCTGGACGGCCCGTGGGTCGATGCGGTCGTCCTGGCGGAGGAGCAGGCGACCCGCTCCGCCGACCTGGCCGCCGACGACCTGTTCGAGATCGTCGCGCGAGCGTGCACGGCCACCGCCACCACCAGGTTCTGCGGGACCGGCCTGACGCCGTCGTCCACCACCGCGGCCGAGGTGACGCCGGAGGAAGGCCGCCGGCTGGGCCGGGCCGAGGCGGACTTCACGGAGCGCTCCGCCCGGGCGGACGCTTCCTCCTCCGAGCGCCTGACGGCCGTCGTGCTGCTGACCCTGGCCGCCGCCGCGGCGTCCGCCGGCGCCCTGAACCGGCGCATCGACGAGTACCGGTTCGGAGGCCGATGATGCGGCGGAACCGCCGGACGGCCCTCCGGCTCCTCGTGGTCCTCGCCCTGCTGGCGGCTTCCGCCGCGTGCCTCGGCGGCTCGTCCGACCGGCGCGGCCTGACCATCCTGACGCCCTGGACCGCCGACGCCGAGAAGGACTCCTTCCAAGCAGTGATCGACGCCTTCCAGGAACGGAACCCCGACATCACCGTGCACGCCTCCCCCATCCGGGCACTCGACCAGGTGCTGCGGAGCGGCGTCCAGCAGGGCGAGGAACCGGACCTGGCCGTCATGCCGAACCCCGGGGCGCTGCGCTCCTACGCGCAGCAGCACGCCCTGGTCCCGTTGGACGGCTTCCGGGACGAGGCGCTCGGCCGCGAGCTCGTCGAGCGGCTGAACTCCGACTACAGCCCCCAGTGGAACCTCCTCGGGAAGGCCGGGACCGACCACCCGTACGCCGTCGTGGTCAAGGCCTCCGTCAAGAGTCTCATCTGGTACAATCCCCAGCGCCTCACGCCCCGGCCACCCGACAGCTGGGCCGGACTGGTCACCGTTGGGCAGGCGTTGGCCCAGCGGGGCGAGACGCCCTGGTGCCTGGCCGTGGCCGACCCGCCCAACTCGGGGTGGCCGGGCACCGACTGGATCGAGGACATCCTGCTGCACCAGTCGGGTGCCGACACCTACGAGCAGTGGGTCGGCGGCGAGCTCGGCTGGACGTCGGCGCCGGTCACCACGGCCTGGCAGACCTGGGGCCAGAGCGTCACCGCTCAGGGTGCGCTCCACGGCGGCCCGCTGACCGCGCTCCTGACCCGCTACGGCGAAGGGGCCCGTCCGCTCTTCACCGCGCCGCCCGGCTGCTACCTCGCCCACGGCGCCCCCGTCACCCCGGACCCCGGGGCGGCGACCGGGGCCGCCCCGGAGACGGACTACGACTTCGTCCCGTTCCCCGAGTTCCGGCCGACGCCGACACCGGCGTACGAGGTGTCCGGAGACCTCGTCGCGATGTTCCGCGACTCGCCCGCGGCGGAGAGGTTCATGGCCTTCCTCGCGAGCCCGGACGCCCAGCAGATCTGGCCGGGCCGGCAGCCGGAGTCGGCCTTCTCCGTCAACCGCACGATCGCCGAGCGGACGGTGTCCCGCGACAGGCCCGGCAGCATCGCCCGCAGGATCCACGCGTTGCTGACCTCGCCCGCCACCTTGTGCTTCGACGCCTCGGACAGCATGCCCAGCACCATGGCGGCCGCGTTCAACCGTGCAGTGCTCGACTACCTGAACGCCCCGGCCCGACTGCCCTCGATCCTCACGGAGTTGGACCAGGTCCGGGTAGCCGCCCGTCAGCAGCAGCCGCAGGGCTCCGCCTGCGCGTCCCGACCCCCGGGCCAGGAGGCCAAGTGACGACACGCACCGAATTCACCCTCGCCTCCGGCGGAACGCTGGTGGTCGAGAGCGAGAGCACCGGCACCGGAGTCGCACCCGCCGGCCGGGGAACCCTGGAGCGAGCGGGCACCACGGTGCGGGACTCGCTGCACACCGTGGTCAACACGGCGTCCGACGTGATCGAGGCGTTCCGCGCTCTGCCCCGCCGACCTGACGAGATCGAGGTCAAGTTCGGCGTCAAACTGGACGGCAGCGTCGGCGTGATCCTCGCGGGCGGCTCCGCCGGCGTCCACTTCGAGGTGACGCTCCGCTGGTCCCCCGAAGCCCCCGCCGACGGGGCCGACGCCGAGGAATGACCACAACTGCCCGCTGCGCGCCTCCCACCAACGGCGAACCCCGCCCGATCACGCCGAGTACCGCGCCCGGTGAGCGGCGATCAGGTCGCGGTACCAGGCGTACGAGGCCTTGGGGGTGCGGCGTTGGGTGGTGAAGTCGACGTGGACGAAGCGTTGGTGGTAGCCCTCAGCCCGTCGAACAGGCTGTCACCCTACGGAGCGGCATCGTCGACACCGCTACCCTCTTGGAGTCGCAGCACCGCGCAGCGGCGGACAAGACCGCTGAGAGGGTTCTGCTCCGGCGGTGAGGCGTCGTACACGCGCGTGGAGCCGGTTCGGTGGGGCTGGAGCTACCGCTCCGCGCGGCGCAGGAGTTGCCAGCCCAAGACGGCCAGGGCGAGCGTCTGCACGACAGAAGCGAGCAAGAGGAGGGGCTGAATGGTGGGAGAGCTCCAGAACGCGGTCGTGCAGACCATAGGCAGGACCAGATAGGTGAACAGGTCGACCGCAGTCTGGAGCCGCTTACGCATGGCGCGGCCCGCAACGTTGCGGTAGTAGACCTCCCAGCCGAACACCGTGGCGTGGGCGGAGGCGAGTTCCCCCAGGCGTGGTCCCAGCTGGTCGCGGACGTAGCAGCCGATCGCCGAGATCTTCTCGTCGTTGACCAGGTAGGTCCAGCCCAGGATCAGGCAGATCGCGGGAACGGAGAGCAGCAGCCGGTACTCGCCGCTCTGGACGGTGACCGCCACGACCGCAGTGGCCGCGGCGAGCGTGAAGTAGAGCAGGTTGTCGCGGAACCCTATGCGGGTCTTCTGTTCCTCCTTGAGGCGGTCGTACTCGGCCAGCAGGATTGTGCTCTCGGTGACATCGTCCGTGGAGGTCACTGGCATTCCAATGCTCGATCGAGTGCGGGCTCAGCCGGCGATTTGGAAGGGCGTCAGGTTGTTGGGACCGTGCCGCTCGATCCAGCCCTTCCCGTCCGCCGCGATCCCCTCAAGGAGGCGGAAGGTGTGGGTGGAGCCGGCCGAGCTGAGGTTGATCTCGGAGATTTCCTGAGAGTTCTCGTCGGGCGCCAGTTGATGGGCATCGGCGTCCTTGACGCGGATCTTCCTGGCTGGTCCATTGGTCAGGACGAGCTCCAGGTCGTAGCCGACGTTGACGTTGTCCGCCACCTGGACGGAGGACAACGCGTCGAACCGGTAGTTGCTCCGCTGCTCGTTCTTGCGCGTCGCGTCGGAGAAGTTGAACTCGGAGCTGATCTCGCGGATGCCGTTCTGGGTGAACAGGAACACACGGAAGACGTAGTGCGAATACCGCCAGGGTCCGCCCCTGATCCGGCCTCGTTTGTAGGAGGTGGCCGGGGCCACCAGGATGGTATGGGTGATCAGGTCGCGCCAGGTGAGCCGGTGGTGCCGAAGCACTTCATCGACGAACACGGTCTTGTCGCAGGTGAGCCAGGTCTCCATCTCACGCTCGCTGGGGCGCATGGTGTCCAGGAACGACTGCCACTGCTGGTGGGCGACCTGTCGCGCGGTCAGCTGCTCGTGGTAGTTCCGGGTCTCCCGGGCCAACCGGTGTTCCTCACGCCGGACCTCCAGCCACCGGAACGTGGCTGCGCACCCGGACCAGACCGTACCGAGCAAGGCCAGGAACGCCCACAGCGGCTGCGGTTCGGCCGCATCCGAGAGTGCCGTGCCGAACACGGCCAGAACTGCGGCTCCGAGAGCGGCGAGGGCAACCACGGACAGGGCCTTCGTCCTGACCGGAGTCTGGTCCTGACGGTACTGATCGAACAGGGTGCCATTGTTGTGGCGGTTCCGGGCGTCCTCGGCGAGGTGCCGGATCAGCCAGGTGACCCGCTCCACACCGATCCGGCTCTCCCGGTAGAGGTCCGCGATCTCGGCCGCGAGGCTGCTGCGGACCTGAGCGGTGTGGGTGAGCCAGGCGGCCGGGGTGAACCCGTAGGGCGTGCGAACACTGAAGTAGTGATCGAACGCATGACGGACGCGGCTGGTGAACCCGTCCTCGGCTGCGACGGGACCGCGCGGGTGCGGGATGCGGGCGCCGGCCGCGAGACTCGGCCGGGCTTCCCGGCCCCACCACCGGAGGCCGAAACGGGACGCGGTCAAACCAGCACCGAGCGCCACCAGGAGCTCGATGCTCGCCTGCGCCGGCTCTGCGGTCAGTGCCAGGGCCCAGAGAAGCACACTGCTGACGACGAACAGGATGGTCCGGACCGGGAGGGCTGCCCTCGCGGCGGCAGCTGTGCTCGGGCGGGGAGGCATCGCCCGCGCCCCGATGGGAGCGGGTTCGAAGTAGGCCCAGACCCGCCGGGCCCGGTCGTTGCCGAAGCGCTCCACCCTGGCCCTTTCGAGGGTTTCCGCCCACAGGTCGTCCTTGAGTCCTCCGGTGAGCATCAGGTCGAGGTGTCGGAGGATCGCGTTGTGCTGGCGAAGCGGCAGGTCCTGCAGCTGCTTCAGCACGGGTCCCGTCTCGCCGCTGGCGGTGCTGAGCACCCCCAGCAGGTCGAAAGTGACGCGCAGGGCTTCCTTCCACTCGCCGTCGGCGTAGGTCCGTACGAGCCCGGACGTGTGGTGCAGCCCCTGGACCTCTTCGGTGCTGAGGTCATGGTAGGTGCGCGCGCTGAGCATGGCGAGCACCCAGTGGAAGCGGACCTCCGCGCCGTCGTACCCGTGGGCGAGCGCATCCGCGAGCATCCCGCGGGCGCGACTGGGGATGCCGTCCTCCAGGAGCCGCACACCCACCCTGTACTTCTCCTGCGGCGAGGCGTCCGGGTGGACGAAGTACACGGTCGAGTTGTGTACGGTCTCGGCCTGGATCCCGATGGTGGAGTCGTACGCGGCCGAGCTGTACGCGGCACCGTTGCTCTGGTTCATGCCAGGTCACCGGCCGCGGCCACCACGGGGGCCAGTGCCGCGACCAGTGCGGGGCACTCCGCCACCAGTCCGCGCAGTCTCCTGAGCGTCATGACCGTGCGCTTCGACGATTCGGGGGTGTTCCCTCCGGCCGACCGGAGGGCGGAGTCCAAATCGGTCAGGGCCTCTCGGTACGTGTCCTCGTCGAGGGCGCCCTCGGCGCGGTGCCACCCCAGCTGCTCGCGGAAGCCGTTCAGTTCTGCGCACAGGTCCCTCGGGCCGGATGTCCGAGGAGCCGCATTCATGTGCACGCTGCTGCCCATGACCGCGCCGGCCATGATCCCGACGGTGCTGTTGTGGGCCGTGTTGCTGACGTGTCGGCCGAACCGGTCGGTCGATCGGACCCTGTCGCCCCGGGGCGTTGCGGGTTCCTCCTGGTCCTCCCCCTGTTCCTCCACGAGTTCGACCGCCAGCCGGGTACCGAACGCCGCCGCATTCGCCGCAGCCCGCGGCTGCCAGTCGCGGTCGTCCGCGCTGTTCTTCGTGCCGTCCGCCCGGTCGCTGATCCCCCGGACGATGGCCACCGGTGCTCCGTTGAGATGACCGGCCTGTGCCACGCCGGCCGCTTCCATCTCGATGGCGAGTGCGTCGTTGTAGTGCTGTCGGATCCACTTCGCCTCGGCCGAGATCCTGGAGTTCTGGACGATCTCGCCGGCGGCGATTGCTCCGAAGCGGACCTGGGGTCCCTCCTCGTGACCGGGCGCGGGGTCCGCCCAGTCGTTCAAGCGGGCCAGGTGCGAGGCGAGCTGGCTGATGCCGTGCGGCGCCTCCCACACCCGGGGGCGGGCTTTGAGCCCGTCGTCCTCGCTGGTCCCGCCGTGGTAGGCGTACACATGTGACGCCATCACCACGTCGCCCAGCCTGGTGGTGTCCCACAGGGCGCCGGCGACCCCGACGAACAGCACGGCCATCGGCGAGAACTCCTGGATCGCGCGTTCGGCGATCACCGCGGCGGAATGGTTCCCCTTGCTCGTCAGGCCGAGTGCGACACGGCAGGACGTGCCCCGCACGGTTCCCACCTCGAACCGGGTACCCCGTTCATGGCGATGCACCTGCGGACCCGTCAGCCTCTGGCGCACGGCCTGGTATTCGAGATTGAGGGCGGCGAGAATCACCACCGGGCCTTTCGACATCTACTCCTCTTCCCCTCTCGTGTTCTCTTCCGTCACGGACGGCGCGGGTCGGATCAGTGGTGGGAACAGCACGGCTATCGGACCAGCCCGGTACAGTCGCGCGGGCCGTCCCCCCGTGGTCCTGCGATCCGTGCCGACGGGGACGATGAATCCCTTCGCGGCCTGGACCTTCCGGTAGAAGTTGCGGGTATCGAGTTCAGTGCCCCAGACGGCCTCGTACACCTGCTGCAGCTCTGCGATGGTGAAGTTCTCCCCGCAGAATGCCGTGGCCAGCGCAGAGAACTCGATCTTGGTGCGCGCGCGTTCGATCCCGTCCGAAATGATTCGGCGGTGGTCGAAGGCGAGCTCCACCTTGCCGGAGAGGACGGCGTCGGCGGGAACCCATGCGGCATCAGTGGCATCTGTTCCCGCAACCGGGTCGGGCAGCCCCGGCGCGATCGCCAGGTGGGCCACGGAGACTACCCGGCCCCGCGGGTCGCGGCCCGATTTCCCGTACACGGCCAGCTGTTCAAGGTGCACCCAGCCGGCAGCCAGGGCCGTTTCCTCGCTGAGTTCGCGGTGCGCCGCATCCAGGATTTCCTCACCGTCATGGTTCAGGAACCCCCCGGGCAGGGCGTGCATGCCCCGGAAGGGATCTTCCCCTCGCTCCACCAGAAGGACGTGCAGGCGGTTCTCCCGCAGCGTCAGGATCACGAGATCAACTGTTAAAAGCACAAGTGGTGGTGACCATGCATCATCTTGCATGCCTCGTAAGGTACTTCAGTTACTGTCACTTACACAAGAAGGGGCGTGACGGGGACCACTGTGCTCGGGGCCGGCACCCCTGCACTGACCGAGATCCGGTTCCCACCGGCCGAGACCAGCAGCCATCGCCCGCCCGCAGCACACCGTGTTCGTGCTGCCGCACGAGCTGCTGCAACAGCCGACCTTCCTGATCCGCGAGTTTGCGAACCCTGACCGGCTCCGCCTCCCACCCTTCCGAGCTGAACGTCCCGCGACTCCAACCGGATGAAGCAATGGCGCGGCCTCGCCACCAGATACGACAAGACCCGTGAGTCCTACCAGGCCGCCGTCACCATCGCCTCGATCCTGCTCTGGATCTGATCTTTGAAGACGATCTCTAGCTATACAACGGATGGACTTACCTCTCCTGGCCCCCGACCGTCCTCGGATCGTCATCGGGGTGGACAGGATCCACCACTACGCCGACGCGCAGCGCCATGCATCGCCGCGCCTCTACGCGGCCATGGTGGCCGAGGACTGCCGGCTCCGCCTGAGCGAGTACGGCATCTACCGATTCGGCGGCCGCGAGTTCACCCCACCCGCGCACGCCCCGGCGTGTAGAGCCCACCAGGCACGGCCCGCTACCGCGCCGCCGACTTCGCCCGGTGGGCGGCGATCAGGTCGCGGTAGCAGGTGTAGGAGGCCTTGGGGGTGCGGCGTTGGGTGGTGAAGTCGACGTGGACGAGGCCGAAGCGTTGGTGGTAGCCCTCGGCCCGTCGGACGGGCTGTCATCACGGGCGGCCCTTGACGGACAGCGTCCGCTCTCCTGACGTGGCCTGCCTGGCAACGGAGTTGACGTTCCGGCCGACACGTCCGCGTCGCGGAGCGCGCCGGTGCGGACGGCCCCGGCCCGGGCGCGGAGGCGGCGGAGCATCCGGGCGTCCTGGAAGCCGGCCGCGCGGGCGGCGGCCTCCGTGGTCGCGCCGTGCGCGATGAGGTGCTCGGCCCGCTCGACGCGCAGCTCCTGCTGGTAGCGCAGCGGGGTGAGTCCGGTGGCCGCGGTGAAGTGGCGGGTGAGGGTGCGCTCGCTGACGCCCGACGCGCCGGCGAGGTCGGCGAGCCTGAGCCGGGCGGTGAAGCCGGCGTCGATCAGGTCCTGCACCCGGTGGACGGCGTCCACCAGGTGGGCGCGGTGCCGGAGCATGACGCTGACCTGCCGCTCGTCGCCGTTGCGCCGCGCGTAGACGACCATCTCCCGCGCGATCCGCGCGGCCGCTGCCGGCCCGTGCCGGACGGCGACCAGATGCAGGGCCAGGTCGATGCCGCTCGCGATGCCGGCCGAGGTCACCACCCGGTCGTCCACCACGTACAGCACGTCGCGCACGACGACCGCCCTCGGGTAGCGGCGAACCAGTTCGTCCTGCAGGTCGTGGTGCGTGGTGCAGCGGCGCCCGTCCAGCAGGCCCGCCCGGCCGAGCGCGTCCGCGCCCGCGCAGACGCTGGCCACCGTACCGCCGGCCGCGTGGTGGCCGGCCAGCCGCTCCAGCGTCTCCGGGGCGAGCTCCCCATGAGCCCGCAGCGTCGACGCCCGCCAGCCGGGGACCACGACCAGGTCGTCCGGCGTGAGCCGCGGCCAATCCACGGAAGCCCGCAGCGCGAGCCCCTGCGCCGTGGCGACGTCCTCCTGCTCGGCCACGTAGCCGACCGTGTAGCCGAGCCCGTGGTCGGCCGCCGTCGAGAACACCTGGGCGGGCCCGGAGAGGTCCAGCAGATGCAACCGCGGGACGAGCAGGAAGACGACGCGGGTCACGATCCGGTCAGCTCCTTCACGGTGGTGACGGTGGCGAAACGGCCCGCCAGAGCGTACTCGGTCCGGGCGATGACCTCCGTGGAGAGCGTGCGCGGATCGGCAAGGATCTCGTCGAGGCTGCGCCCGGCCGGCGCGTCCCGGTGCTCGACCGGATGGGTGGCGGTCGCGTCGACCACGAACGTGACCTCGTAGCCGAGGTCGGCGGCGACCCGGGTGGTGGTCTCGCAGCACTGTTCGGTGCGAATGCCGCTGACCACCAGGTCACGGACCCCCTGCCGGGTGAGCAGCTGCTGCAGGTTGGTGGTCGTGAACGCGTTGTGCGAGGTCTTGGTGACGACGGGTTCGCCGTCCACCGGCACCAGTCCCTCCATCAGGCGGACATGGCCGAGGGCGGGGTCGAACACCGTACCGGTGCCGGGTTCGGCGTGCAGGACCCA
The DNA here is from genome assembly GCF_042749955.1 of Kitasatospora sp. NPDC059462. Lineage (NCBI taxonomy): Bacteria > Bacillati > Actinomycetota > Actinomycetes > Kitasatosporales > Streptomycetaceae > Kitasatospora > Kitasatospora sp. NPDC059462. The sequence goes on from NZ_JBHYUU010000005.1 coordinate 38,850, forward strand.
GACGACGAGGTCGCCCCTGGCCCGGGCGTGCTCGACGAGCCGGGCGACCTGCCCGACGATCCCGGGGTTGGAGACGGCCGCCCAGTTCTCGCGGCGGCGGAAGGATTCCTGGACGTCGATGACGAGGAGTGCGGTGGTCATGCCTCGATCCTCACCGCCGCGGGGTGCCCGGGCGAAGACCCCATCGGGCCCGGATACGGAACGATCCGGTCAGGGCGCGTGACGGCGGGCCCGCCGACGAACGGGCGGTCGTACCGGATGCGCGCCGGGCTGCGCGCGACGACGCCGGGGGGTGTCGACGGCCGGGCTCGTCGTCGCTGTGGCGGGCGCGGGGGCCGGTGCGGAGGAACGCCGACGGCCGGGCCCGCCGGTCCGCCCGTCGATCCATGAGCGGGCGTTCACCCGGCCCATGGATCGGCGTCCGCTCCGGCGGGGCACGTACGCCCGACCACCGCGCGATCAGGGCGCGGCCGGCGCCTTCGCCTGGAGGGCGGCCAGGTCGAGGACCCGGTCGGCGACCGCTTCCGCGACCGGGTCGTGGGTGGCGACGACGGTGACGCACCCGTGCCGGTGGGTGGTGTCGGCGAGGAGGTCGGCCAGCGCGGCCGCGCGGGTGCGGTCGACGGCGGCGGTGGGTTCGTCGACGAGCAGCAGGGCGGGTTCCAGCAGCAGCGCACGGGCGATGGCGATGCGCTGGCGCTCGCCGCCGGAGAGGGTGTCCACGCGGTGGTGCAGGCGGTGGTCGAGGCCGACGTCGGTGAGCAGTCGGCGGGCGCGCTCACGCACGGTGCGGGTCCGGCGGCCCGCGATCGAGGCCGCGGCGAGGAGCTGCTCGTGTGCGGTGAGTCCGGCGAGCAGGTTGCCGCTCTGGAAGACGTAGCCGATGCGCTCGCGGCGCAGCCGGGCGCGGGCGGAGGGGGTGAGGGCCGCGAGGTCGGTCCCGTCGAGCAGGACCTGCCCGCTGTCGGGCCGCAGGAGGGCGCCGGCGACGGCGAGGAGGGTGGACTTGCCGGAGCCGGAGGGGCCGACGAGGGCGGTCAGGCGGCCGGCGGGGAACTCGGCGTTCAGGGCGCGCAGCGGGGTGGTGCGGGAGTCACCGCGGCCGAGGGTGACGGTGATGTCGTGGAGGGTGAGGCTCATCGTCCGGCTCCGAGCATGGTCATGGGGTCGACGGTGGCGACGCGGCGCAGGCTGACGGCGGCACCGGCCAGGGCGGTGAGGACGACGGTGGCCATGGTGGCGGCGAGGGCGGTGCCGGGCAGGCTGAAGGGCACCTTGGCGCCGACGAGCAGGCCGACCGCGCCGGCCAGGGCGGCGCCGACGAGGGCGCCGGCGGTGACGACGACGGCGGCTTGGCCGAGGGTGTGGGCGAGCAGGCGCCGCCGGGAGGCGCCCATGGCGCGCAGCAGGGCGAGCTCGGGTTGTCGCTGGACGGTCCAGACGGCGAAGAAGGCGCCGACGACGAGTGGGGCGATGACGTAGAGGAAGGCCTGGATGGAGGTCATGGTGACGCGTTCGCCGGTGTAGCCGGGCGCTGCGGAGTACGCCTCCTCGACAGCCAGGGTGCGGGTGTGCAGGGCCTCGTCGGCGACGGCGGGATCGGTTCCGGGGTCGGCTTGCAGGGCCACGGCTGTGTACTGGTGAGGGAGTTCGGCGGCGGGTGCACCGGGAGTGGTGAACCGGATGCGCCGCCAGGTGGCGATGGGCAGGTAGACGGCGGCGACGTGTCCGTAGGAGGAGCGGGCCGTGGTCGCGGTGACGGTGAGGGTGATGCCGAGGCGGTCGACGGTGAGGGTGTCGCCCGGGCGCATTCCCTGGTCGGCGAGCTGCCGGGAGATGACGACGGTGTCCGGCCGGTCGAGGCGGCCGGGAGCGGGGTCGAGGAAGGAGCCGGGTTCGATGCCGAAGGCGGCGAAGTCGACCTCGGTGCCGCGGCTGGTGGTGCCGCGGGTGATGGTGGCGCCCAGGGGGGTGGCCCGGACGCCGGGCCGGGCGCGCCAGCCGTCGAGGGTGGTGTCGTCGACGAGGCTGCGGGCGAACTGGTCGGTGGCGACGTCGGGAGCGAAGGCGAGGTGGGTGGCGGGCAGGCGGCGCAGTGCGGAGACGGTGTCGTCGCCGAGTCCGGTGGTGAAGCCGGAGACCACGCCGACGAGGGCGGCGACCAGGACGACGACGCTGCCCATCAGGAGGAAGCGGCCACGGGCCGCTTTCAGTTCGAGCAGGGCGAGGAGCACGGGGTGCCCTTTCGGAATCTTGGGGACAAGGCGTCCCCAAGATAGAAGATGGCGACACGGCGTCCCCATGTGGGGGTGGCCAGGCACCTCAGACCTGGTCGGAGCGTCGGCGACGGGCGTCCCTAGACTGGCGTACGTGCCCAGGATCAGTGCCGCCACCGTCGCCGACCACCGCGCGCAGCAGCGCGCCGCGCTGGTGGTCGCCGCGCGCGAGCTGCTGGAGGAGGGTGACGCCGCCGCAGTGACCTTCGCCGCGGTGGCCGCCCGGCTCGGCCTGGCCCGCAACAGCGTCTACAAGTACTTCGCCGACCGCGCCGAGCTGCTGGAGGCGGTCGTGCGCGAGGTCACCCCGCGCTGGACCAGGCGCATCCACGCCGAGATGGCCGCCGCCCCACCGGCCCCCACCGATCAGGTCGCCGCGTACGTCCGGGCCCAGCTGGCGCTGGTGCGCGACGGCGAGCACCGCATCGCCCGCGCCCTGGCCCACGACCGCGACGCGGCGGTCCTGCGGCGCGGGGCCGCCGAGGCACACGCCGAGATCCTGCGGCCACTGACCGAGGCGCTCGCCGCCCTCGGCGACACCGACCCGGTGCGCACGGCCCGACTGCTGCAGGGACTGGTGAACGCCGCAACCGAACTGATCGAGTCGGGCGACCCCTACGAGGAGGTGGCACAGCGCGCCGTCCGCCTCGCGGCAGGAGCGGCGGCCACCCTCCGGGACGGCTGAGCCGCACCGCCGGCGGCCCGCCGGCGGGCGCCACGGATTCCGGCTGCCGCCACGACCCCGCTCTCCACCCCAGCCCGCCCCGGACACTTGCCGGTTTCGTGCCCCACCCCCGGCCGGGTGGGGCACGAACAGCGAGCGGGGTGCGGTCGCGGCTATCCGAGGCCGCGGGCGTCCTGCTTCAGCGCGGTGTCCACGGTCAGCGCGGTCGCCACGACGAGGCCGAGCAGCGGGTCGGCGAGCGGACGGTGGATCTGGAGCACGTAGTTGTCGGCCGTGGTGAACATCGTCTTCGCCAGGCCCTCCCAGGTCTTGGTGATCCGGGCGATCTCGGTGTCCGTCTCGTCAACGATGGAGAAGTTCCAGGCCCGCCAGTTCTCGGCCTTGATGGCGCCGACCTTCCGCCCACCGGCCTCCAGCGCAAAGTTGATCTTCCCGATGGCGTTCTGCTGAACGATCTGGCCGACTTCCTGGCCGTTCGGAAGCTGCACGATCACCCGCGACTTGATGAACTTCGCCGGGCGGGTCAGCAGCAGCACCGGGACGCCGTGCGCGTCACGGATCTCCAGCTTGTGGGTCAGATACTGGTCGAGGGAAGTGAGCAGTCGTATCGCCTTGCGCAAACCGCTCTGGCCGACCTGGACCACCGAGCCCAGCGTCGCGCCCTGCTGGTCGAAGACGGCGTACTCGTTGGTCAGCTCGATCAGCTTGGCCTTCTGGTTCACCACCAGGACCGGTTCGGAGAAGAGGGTGCCGCCGCCACCGGAGACCGGGCCGACACCCGCCTGCTGCTGTACCTGGCGCTGCACCTTGGCGGAGTCGCCGACCGGAGCGACCGGCTGCCCGGGGAAGCCGGGAGTGTTCGTGTTCTGGGACATGGCGGGCAGGCTAGGCCCGATCCTCCCCGGATGGCCAGATCGTTCGACCGCCGCGGTTTCGTCCACGGACCACCGGCTCCGCCCGTGACCTGCAGGTTCTGCGACTGCGCGCGCCGGCTGTCCGCCACCCGACGGCAGCGGTATGACCGACGTCACACCCGTGACGCCGACTCCGGGCCCGATCGGGACACCCCAACCCCCGTGCGCGTCAAGCCCGGTGAGCGGCGATCAGGTCGCGGTACGAGGCCGCCATCGATGAAGAAGTCGCTGCCGGTGACGTTACCCACCCGGTCGCCGGCCAGCAGCACGACCAGGTCGGCGACCTCCTGGGGAGGCTGAGGAAGCCGATCGCCGACTGCGCGACGGCGGTGGAGCGATGTCCTCCGGATCCCCGCCTGCCGCTTTCGCGAACGTCGCGGCGACGCTGTCGTCACCGAGCCACAGCGCTGTGGACACCGGACCGGGGCTGACTGTGTTCACCCGCACTCCGCGCGGACCGACCTCCTTGGAGAGGGCCTTGCAGAAGTTGGAGAGCGCCGCCTTGGCCGCGCAGTAGTCGATGATCGTCGGGTCGGGCAGGAACGCGTTGACCGAGCTCACGGTCACGATTGAGGCGTTACCGCGCTCGATCAGACGGGGCAGGGCCGCTCGGGTGGTTCGGACTGCGGCGAGAAAGTTGATCGTCAGTCCCTGGATCCAGTCGTCGTCGGTGACCGACAGGAGACCGGTCGGCCGAAGGCGTACCGCGCCGACGTTGACCAGGACGTCCGGCCCGCCGAACCGCGACACTGCCTCCTCGACCGCGACTGCGGGGCCGTCCGCCGCGGTGAGGTCGACGGACACCGGGTGCACCTGCGGGGCGAGCTCGGTCAGCGGACCGGTGATACCGCGCGCTACCGCGACCACGTTCGCGCCTTCGGCAGCAAGCGCCCGCGGCTGCCGAGTACGTGAGGTCAGGACCGCTCGACGGCGGCTTTGATCCGGCGTCCGAAGTCGGGGGCGTCCTTGCGGGCGGCATGCGCGGCCGGGCCGAGCAGGGCCTTGCCGAGGCCATGGCCTTCGAGCACGGTGAAGGTGCCGGCCTCGGTCCAGTCCCGCAGGCGGCGCCAGGCCGTGATTCCGGAGCAGCCCACGGCCTGCGCGGGGACATCGCACCATGCGACACCGGTCCGCAGCACGTAGAGGTACCCGCCAGGGCCACCCGGGCCGGGACCCGTAGTCGCCCGGGGTGGCGGTGGCGTCGTTCGGGAGCGGGCGGCAGCAGCGGAGCCACCCGCTCCCACAGGTCATCCGGCACAAGAGCAACACGCACCCGGACGGCCTGCCGACCAAGATCACCGAGCGCAAGGGTGCAGCTCAACTCATTTTGAAACGATCAGTTGACCGCGCGCAGGGCGTTGACGATGCCGAAGCCGTAGAACCCGTTGACCCGCTTGCCGCCCGCGCAGACGGCGTCCGCGGTGGCCTCACCGGCCCCGGCGGTACCGGCGGCCGGGGCCGTCGGGCAACCCGGGTTGTCCGCCTGGGCCTTGAGCATCGCCTGCAACTGCTCCGGGGTCGCGTGCGGGTGGGCGGACTTCAGCAACGCGGCCACACCGGCGACGTGGGGCGTGGCCATGGACGTGCCCTGCTCGTAGCCGTACTGGTTGTTCGGCAGCGTCGACAGGATGCCGCCGCTCTTGGACGGCGTGTCCGAGGCGACGTACTGGTCGCCGCCCGGCGCCGCGACGTCGATCACGCCGAGGCCGTGGTTGGAGTAGTACGCCCGCGTGTTCGTGGGGCCGGTCGCGCTGACCGTGACGACGCCCGGCAGTTGCGCGGGCAGGCCCCAGCAGGTGTGCGGGTCGACCGTCCGGCTCGACGGGGTGGAGTCGTTGGGGCTGCCGCCGTCGGTGAAACCGTCGGAGGCCAGGTCGTGGTTGGCGTTGCCGGCCCCGGCGACATTGAGGGTGCCCTTGCGCTGCGCGTAGAGCTGGGCGCGGCCGACCGCGTCGATGATGGCCTTCTGGTCGGGGTCGTCCAGGCAGTTGTACTGCCAAGGGTCCACGTAGTAGCTGTTGTTGGTGATCTGCACGCCGTGGTCGGCGGCGAACACGAAGGCGCAGACGACGCTCTCGGCGTAGATCAGCTGGCGCGGAGTGGGCTGGGAGACCGTGATCCCGGAGACCTTCACCCCGGGCGCCACGCCCGCGACGCCGACGCCGTTGCGGGCCGCGGCGATCGTGCCCGCCACGTGGGTGCCGTGGAAGTAGTCCGGGTCGACCGGCCGCCAGGCGCCGTACGTGGTGTCGGCCTTGCCGCCGGCACAGCTCGCGGACTGCGAAGGGGAGAAGTTGGGGGCGAGGTCCGGGTGGGTGTCGTCGACGCCGGTGTCGATCACGGCGACCGTGACGTTCCCGCTGCCCGGGTCGATCTTCGCGGCCTGGTCCGCGCCGATCGCCCGAAGCGCCCACTGCTCGGCTTCGAGGGGTTCGGCGCCACTGCCGGACGCCTTCCCTGTGCTCGCGACCTCGTCTGCGGACAGTGGCCGCACCGGGCCCGCGTCGCCCGCCCCCGCCGGGTTCAGCGGCGAGGTCCGCGTGGCCCCCGCCGACTGCACGCCGGGCACCGCGCGCATGCGCCGGGCGAAGTCGGGATTCGCCGAGTGGACGACGATGACGCCGATCCCGTCGTAGGTGACGACGATGCTGCCGCCGGCCGCGGTGACGGCCCGCTGCACCGCCGCGATCGTGCGACGGTCGGTCTTGGTGTTGACCACGTACGCCAGGGTGTTCGCGTCCTCGGCCCGCTCGGCGGCCTGCGCCCGGGGAGCCGCCGAGGCGGTCGCGGGGAGGGCCCCGAGCGAGGAGGTCAGCGACAGCACGACCGGTGCGGCCAGGCCGAGCCGGAGTAAGGAACCTATTCGAGCCATGTGCTCTCCACATCATCCGGGTGCGGGACCCGGCCGGGGAACGGAGAGCCGGCCGGGCTGGTACGGGACGGGTGGTGCAGGAGTGAAGCTAACCTGCCGCCTCGCGAACCGGCAATGACCTTGCACGAACTCTCCGGAGGCGGCGCGCTTCGGGTCCCCGTACAACCGACCCGCGGCTGAAACCACTGGCGATGGGCTGCGGATTCATAGAACGCCCTGTCATTTGCGCAGTTTCTCGGCCCCAGCCGCCGCAGGCCGCACCATCCGGATGACCTCTCGGCCGCTACCGAAAGGCCATACATCCCGCAGCGATTGAAGCCAACTACATTGGCAACCGCGCCCGGTGAGTGGCAACTTCTGACCCCCGACCGCTCCCGCATCGTCATCGAGGTGGACGGGATCCACCACTACGCCGACTCGCAGCGCCATACATCGCCGCGCCTCTACGTGGAGATGGTGGCCGAGGACCGCGAACTCCGCCTGAGCGGGTACGACATCCGCAAGCTCTTCGTCCGCTGGCCCCTGTCCGCCGTGGACAACGGCGACCTCCACTTCAACCAGCCCAAGACCGAGGCCGGCCGCGCCTGGACCAGCCCTCTCCCCCAAAACCATGACCGCCCTCCAGATGACCACCCAACCCAACGGCCGGCTGGAGGTCCTCATCTTCGCCCACGCGGACGGATCGCCCCTGCGGCCCTCGTGGGTCCTCGACCAGCTCCGCAAACGCACCGCCGAACTCGCACTCCCCCGGATCGGCCTGCACGACCAGCGCCACACCGCCGCCAGCATCGTGACCGCCGAAGGCATCCCCATCGCCATGATGTCCAAGACCCTGCGCCACGCCACCCTGGTCACCACCATCAACCTCTACGGCCACCTCTTCAAGGACTCCGCCGACCGGGCCGCCAACACCCTCACCCGAGCACGCGACCAAGGCCAAACAGGCCAACTCCGAGCCCTCTCCCGCAGCGACGACATGCCACTCGCGGCATAGCGGTAGCCATGGCCAGCCCTCGACGGTCCGGCGAAGCTGCACCCGACCAGGGCGTTGAAGTCGGTGAATCCTTCGATGCCGCCGCCGTCCTGGAGGGCAACCTGACGCAGGGTGACGCCGAGTTCGGACAGCATCTGCGGCCACGCCATCCTCGTCCCCGACGGAACCGTTTGCACACCCGGGTGGGCGCTCCCGGCATTCGCACACCCCCGCGCACCCGGCGCAGGCACCGGCGCACCCGGTGAGCCGGGTCTCCAAAGCCGGCCCGGGTTCCCGTCCGGACGACTAGGGGTAGGCTGCCACCGAACGGGCAACGGACCGGCGGGCGGTGAGTGGGATTGGGCAGCGACGACGGGGACGTGGACGCCACCAGCCGGATCCACGAGAGCACCGTCCACGGCGGCGTCGTCCAGGCCGGTATCGCCAACTTCCATCCTCCTCAGCCGCCGCCCGATCGACGGGCCCTCTGGATCGGCCTGCTGGTCCTCGCCGTGCTGGTGGGCCTCGGATCGGGCCTGCTGCTCGTCCGAGGGCGGCAACAGGACGCGAACCTGGGGCAGGACGACCGATCGTCGGCGCCGCCCGCCTCTCCCGCGCCCCTGGCTCCCTCGTTCCCGACGCCGAAACCGACGCCGACACCGACGCCGACATCCGAAGCGCTGTTCGCATCGGTCCAGTGGCGCGGGATGCTGACCCTCGGCACCGGGGCCAAGAGCAGGACGACGAACTCCGGGTACGAGCTGGACCCGATACCACCGCGGAGCGCGGACGTCGGAGACCTCTCGATCCACTGCGCCGAGAAGTGCGACCCGGACAAGGTCGCGGGCAAGACGGTCATCCCCTGGACCGGGTCGGAGGAACCGAGCCGTGAGGACTGCGTGGAGCAACTCAACACCGTCCCCGGGGGGCAGAGCGTGACCGTGCGGGCCGGATCCATGGCCTGCTTCGGGACGGCGCAGATGCGGGTCGGCTACTTCACGGTGCTCAGCGCCGGAGGCGACGGCCCGATCACCCTGAACGTGACCGTGTGGGCCCTGGACCCTTGGTTCCTCCAGTACCACCCGTAGGCGCGGTCCGCCGTCACCAACGGACCGCGCCGGAGTCCACGGGCCCGGGCCGCAGCGTCCGGCACCGCCCGGCGAGCGCGCGCAGCCGACGGCCCGCCTCCTTGGCGGGCATCCGGCGCCGGTCGCCGTGGCCGGGCAGCAGCCACTTGAAGCGCAGCACGCCCGGGCCGCGCCGCAGCGAGGCGGCGAGCTCCTCGATCGAGTACCAGGTCACCGACTCCAACACCTAGACGTCCCCGGTGGTGCGGGACCAGTACAGGCTGTCGCCGCTGAAGCAGTACCGCTCGTCCGCGACGTAGAGCACACCAGCCCAGGTGTGACCAGGGAAGGGGGCCGGTGACGTACGGGACGACGTACTGGACCGGCCCGCGGTCGGTGGGTGCGGGCGCCGGGGTCACGGGTGCTGTTCGTTCGTCAGGAGGGCCAGGGTGAATCCCGGCAGGCCGAGGTCGGGTGCCGGTGCCGGGAGCCAGGGGCCGGCCAGGGCGGTGACCGCCCGGACGGTGCGGGGGCGCCACGGCAGGCCCGCCCCGGTGTGAGCGGCGGCGACCGCGGCGCGGCTGGCCCTGTCCGGGTCGGGCGCGCGGTGGGAGATCAGCAGGACGCTTCCCGGCGCGAGCACGTCGTGCAGCGCGGCCAGCAGTCCGACCGTGTGGGGGTCGTCGAGTTCGTGCGCGCGGCACGGCTGGAACTGGGGACAGGTCCGCCGATACCTTGCCGCCTCCGGGCGGTGGAAGATCGCGGCGGACGGGGTTGAGTACTTCCGGATCGAGGGTGTGACGGTCTCCCGCTACACCTACCGGGGCCACAAGATCCCGATCCCATGGCTACCTGCGAACCCCGTCTGACGGCAGGATCCGCGGAGAGCCCGGTGCGGTGAGAATCGCACGCCGGGTTCGGAGAGCGGTCCGGGGAAACGGGTTGGGAGCAATCCCGGCACCGCCCCCACCCCGGGCCGGCTCACCACCCCGAGCCGCGGCAGCCCGATCTCGGCCGAGCGCCGCCGCAGCTCCTTCAGGACGTGCTGGGGCCGCAGCGGCGCGTCGTCCACTCCGGCGAAGACGAGTCCCTCCAGCGGCGCGCCCGGCGGGAGCAGCGAGTGCTGGTGGTCGGCCTGTCGCCGTAAAGCGTCCATGGCCCGGGTGTTGAGGCTGACCCAGTTCAGGTTCACCTTGGTCTCCGGCGGCCTGCAGCAGGGTCCAGCACAATCGCTCGGGCGAGGCCGGCCGCGCCGTGATCGCCCGCCGGGCCGGGTCGTAGGTCACGCGCTTGCCGCGCACGGCCTGGCCGAGCGCGCTGCGCGGGACAGCACCGGCCCGGTAGACGGCGACCGGCCCGCGGCCGGTGACCGGCGGCGCGCTGGTCGGTGCCATTTCTCGATGTGCCAGGCTTTCAGGTCCACCAGCCGGATCCGCCCGAAGACGGGCAGCAGGTCCTTGTGGAGGTAGGCGCGGTAATTCGCGTACGTCCCCCGGCGCCCGGCGAGTACGTGGGGGAGCTGTTCCTGGACTCATGAGGCCGGGCATTCAGGATCCTCCTGCCGGGACCGGTGAAGGCGAGAGAAGACCAGGACCATCACGTGCGGTTCGCAGTCCTGGGCCGGTCAAGGTGTGGCGGGGTACGGCATCGACGCCGATGCCACCACCCTCGACCTGCTGCGCTTCCGTGAACTTCTCGCCCACGCCCGCGACGCCGCCGACTACGGCGAGGAGAGCGCCGCCGCCAAGCTCTACCTGAACGGCGCACACCAGCAGGCCGTGGCCGTGCTCGCCCAGACGGTGGCCCTGCACCAGGGGAGCGGCGAACCCACCGACGGGTGAAGGAGCCGACGACCCGGCCGCTACGAAACGGACGTCAGGGGACACAGCCAGGTGAACGGCCCGCAGTCAGTCGACAGCGGTCCGTCGGATGCCGTGCCCGACGCGGCCGGGTCGTCCTCCAGGTGGCCGACGCCCTTCCGCGCTGTCCACGACTCAAGGCACCCGCGATGCGCCGGTTGGCCTTCCGGACCTTTCCGGGAGCACCGGCACCCGGCAGGGCGTCAAAATGCCGTGCGGCCCATCGATATGCCGACAGGCCCGAAGACAGGACGGCATGACCCGCTGCAGCATCGACCCCGACCGCCGTGAGCTGATCGCCACCTGGGGAACCGGCGAAGGCGACCCCGCCACCCGGGTGGCCCCCTCCCCGCCGAGGCCGGCACCCCGACCTCCTGGGCCTGGCCCGCGCGCTCAGCGACCTGTCGGAGGCCGCCTGGCGCACCTACACCCACCCCGCCAGCGCCGCCGGCTCCCTGAAACCCAACTCCGAGGGCTGGCGCCACGAGCAGGAACGGGGACACTTCAGCGAGGTCACGGACGCGATCGCCAAGCCGAACCTGCCCCGCGGCGGCTCCGTGATCATCTCCTACAGCCGCCTGCTCGAATCCGCCCACCAGACCGGCCGCGCCCTCCACGAACTCGCCGACACGGCGCTGGCCGTTCTACGGCGTGGGCTTCCTTCACAATGCGACGGAGTTCGGATTCCAGGGCCTCTCACCCGACCCGACATCACCACGAAACTCGACACCTTCTTCGGCGAATTGCCATTGCGACACAAACGCCCCGGCACGCAGAGCCACCAGCCACGGCCCCGCTACCGAGCCGCTGACTTCGCCCGGTGAGCGGCGATCAGGTCGCGGTACCAGGTGTAGGAGGCCTTCGGTGTGCGCACCTGCGTCGCGAAGTCGACATGGACCAGACCGAAGCGCTGGCTGAACAGCCCCTCGGCCCATTCGAAGTTGTCGAGGAGGGACCAGGTGTAGTAGCCGCGGACGTCGATGCCCTCGGTGGTGGCGTGGGCGAGGGCGTCGAGGTGGGTGGACATGAAGTCGATGCGGGGCTGGTCGGGGGTGGTGGATTCGGTGACGGAGCAGCCGTTCTCGGTGATGGTGAGGGGTGGGAGGGCTTTGCCGTAGGTGTCGCGGAGGTGGAGGAGGAGGGTGGTGAGGGCGGCGGGGACGACGGGCCAGCCGAAGGCGGTGTGGGGGGCTTCGGGGATGTCGACGAGGTCGAAGGGCAGGCCGGGGGCGGTGGGGGCGGCGACGCGGGTGGGGTTGTAGAAGTTGAGGCCGAGGCCGTCCAGGCCGGGGGTGTGGATGAGGTCGAGGTCGCCGGGGTGGACGGTGCCGAAGATGTCGTCCGGGACGCCGAGGGCGGAGAGGTCGGGGTAGCGGCCGAGGAGGACGGGGTCGGTGAACAGGCGGTTGTGGAGGGTGTCGTAGGCCGCGGCGGCGGCGAGATCGGCGGGGTTCGGGGAGGCCGGTTCGACCGGGGTGAGGTTGTTGGAGAGCATGACGTCGAGGCCGCGGTCGTGGAGGGCGGTGGCGGCCAGGCCGTGGGCGAGGAGCTGGTGGTGGGCGGCGGGGAGGGCCTCGAACATCAGGGTGCGGCCGGGGGCGTGGGTGCCCAGGGCGTAGCCGAAGACGGTGTGGACGAAGGGCTCGTTGAGGGTGATCCAGGTGGGGACGCGGTCGCCGAGGCGGTCGGCGGCGAGGGCGGTGTAGTCGGCGAAGCGGTGGGCGGTGTCGCGGTTGAGCCAGCCGCCGTGGTCTTCGAGGGCCTGCGGGAGGTCCCAGTGGAAGAGGGTGGGGAGCGGGGTGATGCCCGCCTCCAACAACGCGTCCACCAGGCGGTCGTAGAAGGCGAGGCCGGCGGGGTTGACGGGGCCCGCGCCGGTGGGCTGGACGCGGGGCCAGGCGATCGAGAAGCGGTAGCCGTCGAGGCCGAGGCCCTGCATCAGGGCGATGTCCTCGGGCCAGCGGTGGTAGTGGTCGCAGGCCACGGCGCCGGTGTGGCCGTCGCGGACGGCGCCGGGGCGGGCGGCGAAGGTGTCCCAGACGGACGGCCCGCGGCCGTCCTCGTCGACGGCGCCCTCGATCTGGTAGGCGGCGGTGGCGGCACCCCAGCGGAAGTCCGCCGGCAGGTCGAAGCGGTCGGGCATGACGGCCTCCTGGCATGAACGTGAGGGACTGTCATGTTAGCGGCGTCACACCGGAGCACCAGAGGGCCCAGGAGCCGGAGCCAGGAGCCGGCAGCCCGGGTGCACGAGGGGCGCACCCGGGCTTGCAGGGAGGCGGGGCTCAGGCGCCGTGGGGCAGCGGGGCGGCGGGGCTGACGAGGCCGGCGGCGCGCAGTTCCTGCCAGAACGCGGCGGGGACGGTCTCGGCGAGCGCCGCCCGGTCCTCGGCGATGCGGCTGGGCTTGGTGGCACCGGCGACGACCGCGGCGGTGACCGGGTGGGCGAGGGAGAACTGCAGGGCGGCGGCCTTGATGCTCACGCCGTGCTTCGCGGCCAGGTCCTTGAGCCGGGTGACGCGCTCGATGATGTGCGCGGGGGCTTCCTGGTACTCGAAGTGGGCGCCACCGGCGAGGATGCCGGAGCTGTAGGGGCCGCCGACGACCATGCCGACGCCCTGCTCCTGGGCCATCGGCAGCAGGCGCTGGAGGGCGTGCTCGTGGTCGAGGAGGGTGTAACGGCCGGCGAGCAGGAAGCCGTCGGGCTGCGGCTCGTCGAGGGCGAGGGTGAGCTCGATCGGCTCGGCCTTGTTGACACCGAGGCCCCAGGCCTTGATGACGCCCTCGTCGCGCAGGCGGGACAGGACGCGGAAGGCACCGGTGCGGGCCTCCTCGAACTTGGCCAGCCACTGGTCGCCGTGGAAGTCCTGGGCGATGTCGTGCACCCAGACGACGTCCAGGCGGTCGGTGCCCAGGCGCTTGAGGCTGTCCTCGATGGAGCGCTCGGTGGCCTCCGCGGTCCAGACGTGCAGCATCCGGTTGGGGTTGCCGTGCTCGAACAGGCCGCCCTTCTCGCCGAGTTCGCGGTTGCCCTGCTCCAGCTCGTCAAGGACGACGCGGCCGACCTTGGTGGACAGGACGTACTCGTCGCGCGGCTTGGTGGAGAGGACCTCGCCGAGGCGCTCCTCGGAGAGGCCGGCGCCGTAGAAGGGGGCGGTGTCGTAGTAGCGGACGCCCTGCTGCCAGGCGGCCTCGACGGTGGCGAGCGCCTCGGCCTCGGGGATCGCGCGGTACATGTTGCCGAGCGGGGCGGTGCCGAAGCCGAGCTTGCCGGGGAGGAGTTCCTTGAGGGACATGGTGGTGCCTTTTCCGAACGGGGGGTGCGGGGCGCAAGGCCCGCTCGATAGATGCGAGCGCCCCTTGCTTGCTTTAACAATAATTGCAGGCGCTGGCTAATGCAAGGGCTCTAGGCGTCGGACGCGACGGGCGCGTCGGATGCGACGGACGCCCCGGACGCGGAGAAGCGCGGCAGGACGTGCTCCGCGAGCTCGTGCAGCACCTCCTCCACCGGCCGGTCGTTGGGCCGCAGGTTGAACGAGACGTGCGAGACCCCCAGCAGCGCCATCGCCTCCAGGTGCTCGACCAGGGCGTTGCGGCCGGTGCTGAGGCCGAGCCGGATCGGACGGGCCTGGGCGTCCGGGTCCTCCTGGAGGCTGAGCACCATCGGGGTGATGTAGGGCTTCTCCCCCGCGAGTTCGCGCCACTGCCGGGTCCGCAGACGCAGCGCGCCCAGGTCGCGGGGGTAGTTGAGCGAGGCGTCGGCGTGCTCGGCGATCCACTCGGGCGTCTGCTGGGCGCCGCCGGCGACGGCGATCGGGACGCCCGCCGGCTGCTCCGGCTTCGGCAGGACCTCCAGCTGGAAGTCCGCGCCGAGCCCGGCCCCGGGCAGCTCCAGCGGACCCGGCCGCCAGGCGGCGCGCAGGGTCTGCAGCCCCTCCCGGAAGGCGGCGCCGCGGGCCCCGAAGTCCCGCCCGAAGAGCGGGTACTCGACGGGACGGTCGCCGCTGGCGAGGCCGAGCAGCATCCGGCCGCCGGAGAGCGCGTCGACGGTGGCGGCGGCCTTGGCGACGAGCAGTGGTTCGCGCAGCGGCAGGACGACGGCCGCGGTGCCGAGGACGGCGCGCTCGGTGACGGCGGCGAGGTGGCCGAGGTGGGTGAAGGTCTCGAAGACCGTCCCGGCGTCCCCGAAGCGGACGGGGTCGAAGAGCGGGACGTCGCGCACCCAGAGGCCGGCGAAGCCGAGCCGGTCGGCGAGCCGGGCGAGGCGCGCGTGGCCGGCGAGGTCCGGGACGCCGTGGGGGCGGCCGGCCGCACGGTCGGCGGCCTGCCGGGAGGGGCCCCAGTCGTTGTCGAGCGGGAGTTCCAGGCCGAGGGTGAGCCGGCCCTCGCCGAGGGCGAGGCGGGCGAGGGCGGGGTGACGCAGTGCCATGGGTGAATCGGTCCTCAGAGCGGTCGGAGCGGGGGAATCGGAGCGGGGGAATCAGGGCGAGGGGGGAAGGGCGAAGCCCGCCGCGGGGGGGCCGGGGGGGGGCGGCCCCCCCCCGGGGGGGGGCCGGCCCCCCCCGCCACTGCGCACGGAGGGTGTCCGGCGCCTCAGGCGAGTGCCTCGGCGGAGTCGCGCTCCGGCACGGGCCCGGGCTCCGGCGCGGCCTCGGTGTGCCCGCCGCCGGGGAGCCACCGCAGCAGCCGCGGCAGGTACCAGCTGCGGTCGCCCAGCAGCGTCAGCGCGGCGGGCAGCAGCACCGCCCGGACCAGGGTGGCGTCGATCAGGACGGCCGCCGACATGCCGACGCCGGACTCCTTCATGGACAGTTGCGGGAGCGCTCCGAACACCGCCGCGACGGCCACCATCACGATCGCGGCGCTGGTGACCACGCCGGCCGTGCCCTTGATGCCCTCGGCGACGGCCCGGGCCGTGGGCAGTCCGCGGTCCCGGCCCTCGCGGATCCGGCTCACCACGAACACGTGGTAGTCCATCGAGAGTCCGAACAGGAAGACGAAGAGGAAGAGCGGCACCCAGGAGGCGATGCCCCCGGTGGCCGTGAATCCGAGCAGGCCCTCGCCCCAGCCGTGCTGGAAGACCACCACGATCAAGCCGAACGCGGCCCCGACCGAGAGCAGGTTGAGCACCAGGGTGAGAGCGGCGAGGGCCAGTGAGCGGAACGAGAAGAGCATCACGCCGAAGGTGAAGAGCAGGACGAAGCCCGCGACCCAGGGAGTGCTGTCGGAGAGGTTCCGGTTGCCGTCCTCCGAGACGGCCGTGGTACCGCCGACCGCGGTCTCGGCGCCCGCGAGCCCGGCGAAGGCGCGCGGGAGCACCGTTTCGCGCAGCGTGCGCAGGGCCGCGACCGAGGTCCTGTCGGTGCCGTCGCCGTCCAGGGCGACGGTGGCCACGCCGACCGTGCCGCCGGCGTTCACGTGGAAGGTCACCGGCCCGCGCAGGCCCGGCGTCGAGTCGGCCGCGGCGCGAAGGCGGTCCAGCGCGGCCTGCCCGTCCGGACCGCCGAGGCCGTCGGCCTTGATGACGATCTTCGCGGGGGAACCCGCGCCGGGGAAGGCCTGCTGGATCCGCTGGTAGGTCTGCAGGGCCGGCAGGCTGTCCGCCGGCAGGTCGCCGACGCCGGCGCCCGAGGTGTTCAGGGCGAACGCCGGGACGAGCAGCGCCCCCAGGAAGCCCGTGCAGAGCGCCAGGGACAGGGCGGGGCGGCGCAGCACCAGGTCGATCACGCCGGTACGGCCGCGGGCGGCCCGGGCGCGCCGGCGCAGCGGGATGCGGCCCTTGTCGATCCGGTGGCCGAGCAGCGACAGCAGGGCCGGCAGGACGGTCACCGAACCCGCCACCGCGACGGCGACGACGATGATGGTCGCGGTGGCCATGCCGAGGAAGACGCCGTTGCCGGAGAGGTACAGCCCGGCCAGCGAGACGATCACGGTCAGGCCGGAGACGACGACCGAGCGTCCGGAGGTGGCGGCGGCGGCGGTCACCGCGGCCTCGGTGCCGCGTCCGGCCGCCCGCTCCTCGCGCACCCGCTTGAGGTAGAAGAGCGAGTAGTCGACGCCGACCGCGATGCCGATCAGCGACATCACCGAGCTGCCGTTCTGGTCGATCGGCACCAGATGGCTGGCCAGCGCCATCAGCCCGCCGGCCGCGGTCACCACGGTCGCGGCCAGCAGGACGGGCAGCACGGCGGCGACGGCCGCGCCGAAGGCGATCAGCAGGATGCCGAGCGTCACCGGGAAGGACAGGGTCTCGGCGTCGGAGTAGTCGGTGTGCAGCTTGGCGTCGTAGCCGTGCCGGAACGAGGCCTCGCCGAACTGCTCGATGCGCAGGCCCTGGTGGGCCTTGGCGACCCGGGCGACCGCGTCGAGCACCGGTTGCACGTTCTCCTCGGCCTTGAGCGCGTCGCCCGCCATGTCGAACTGCACCAGGGCCGAGTGGCGGTCCGCCGAGATCGCGGCCTGCCCCGCCGAATCGAACGGAGAGACCACGTCGGCGGTCCTGCCGCTGTCGTTCAGTGCCTTGACGGTGTCGCCGACGGCGGCCCGGAAGCGGTCCGAGTCGACCGTGCCGCCGGTGTCCTGGACGAGGACCACCTCGTGGGCGGGCAGCGAGAGCCCGGCCCGTCCCAGGATCTGCTCCGCCCGGTGTGACTCACCGTTGGTCAGCTGGGCGGCCGTCGGGCTCTGCGTCTCCACCGCGCCGCCCAGCACGGTGGCCACCACCACGAAGGCCAACCAGAGCAGCACGGCGGTCCACCGGTGGGTCGCGCTCCAGCGCCCCGCCGCCTCTGCCAATCCTCGCCTGCTTCGCACGTTCGTCTCCCAGGTCCGTCGGAACCGGCTCACCCGAGCCGTCAGGGGGTCAGGAGGAGCCGGCCCCGGCAGGAGTTCCGTGCCGATTCCGCGCGTGCCGGCCGGAACCTCCGGCCCGGTGCGGCCCTCCTGGCAGGCAGCCCGGACGACCGGGAGCTTCCGGCTCCCCCCGACAGACAGGCAGGAACCGTGCAGAGGACCGTCACCACCATCCCGGAGGAGCCCCGGCCCTTCCCCCCACTGGCCGGTGTCCGACACCGGTACGTCGACATCGGCGGCGTGCGGCTGCACGTCGCCGAGGCCGGACAGGGCGAACCCGTGCTGCTGCTGCACGGCTTCCCCCAGCACTGGTACGCCTGGCGGAAGGTGATCCCGCTGCTGGCCGGGGAGTACCGCCTGATCTGCCCCGACCTGCGCGGCTTCGGCTGGTCGCAGGCCCCGGCCGGCGGATACGACACGGACACCCGGGTGGCGGACGTGCTCGCGCTGATGGACGCGCTCGGCCTGCCGTCGGTCCGGCTGATCGGCCACGAGTGGGGGGCCTGGGCCGGGTTCATGCTCTGTGCGCGCGCGCCCGAGCGGTTCAGGGCGTTCCTCGCCCTGAACATCGTTCACCCCTGGCCGCTCCACCGCAGGCTGGCGCCGCAGGCCTGGCGCTTCTGGTACACCGCCTTCCTGGAGTCGCCGCTGCTCGGCCGCTGGGTGCTGCGCCGCCGGCCCGGCTTCACCAGGTACCTGCTGCGTCGGGGCGTGGTGGACCAGGCGGCCTGGGAGGACGGCGCACTGGAGGAGTTCGTGGCGGCCAGCGCCGAACCGGGCGCGGCACGGGCGGGCGAGGCGCTGCACAGGGCCTTCGCGGTGCGGGACGTCGCCGGACTGGCCCTCGGCCGCTACCGCGGGCTGCGGCTCAGCACCCCGACCCGTCTGCTCACCGGGGAGCGGGACGTCGTCCTGCCGCCGAGCGTGCTCGCGGGAGGGGAGCGCAACGCGTCCGCGCTGCGGGCCGAGGGCGTCCCGGGGTGCGGACACTACCTGCACGAGGAGCGGCCGGAGTTGGTGGCCCGGGCGGCGGTGAGCCTGTTCGAGGGGCGGCAGGGGTGAGGACCGGGGGCGGCGGAACCGGCCGCCGCCCCCGGCTCACGCCAGCCAGGCCGCCCGGAAGCTTCTTCTCGCGCGGTGCAGGCGGGATTTGACCGTTCCGCGGGCCAGCCCGAGGGTCCCGCCGACGGTGTGCTCGTCCAGACCCTCCAGCTCCCGGAGCACCAGGATCGCCCGATGCTCCGGTGACAGCCGGCCCAGCACGTCGTGCACGTCGCAGGCCAGCTCGGCGTCGGTACCGGTCGGCCGGTCCCCGACGTCCTCGACCGGGGTCTCCCGGCCCGCCCGCCGGGACACCCGGATCGCCTCCCTCACGGTGATGGTGCGCACCCAGGCGTACAGGGCGCTCGGGTCCTTGAGCTTCCCCAGACTCCGGAAGATCACGATCATCGACTCCTGCACGGCGTCCGCGGAATCCGCCAGGGCGATCGGCCGGCAGAGCCGTCCGACGTACGGGAGCAGCAGCTCCATCAGGTCGTTGAGTGCCATGGCGTCGCCCGCCCGGGCTGCGCGGACCAGCGGAGCCGCGACCTCCCACGGCGCGAGGGCGGGCGGTGCGGCCGCCCGGTCCAGCTCTGTTCCACTCATGTCCGGGTAGAGGGCCCGCGGATCCCGGACACTCCCTCGGGGCTCGCTCCGGATCCTTCCTGATTTATTTTCGAATCCGGATGGAGTGCGCCGGGCCGCCCCCGGCTCTTACCCACCGTCGAGTCCTTCGGCGCCTGGCGGGTCGTCACCGCGGCGCGGAACGGGACCACGACGTCACCCCGCACTCGCACACGCCGGCCTCCGGCGTGCGATCGGTCACGCCGAGCAGAGGGATCCACGCATGCCTGACGTCTCCGCACTCCATCTGGGCTCCGTCCCGCAACCGACCGCCCCCCTGGGGGTGCTGCCCGAGATCGCCGCGGCCGGGCACCCCGACACGCCGTTCCGCTCCGACCTCCCGTGGCGCACGTACGACGGCCCGGTCACCACCTTCGCCGAGTTCGCCACGGCCGTCGAGGACTACGCCGACCGCTTCTGGGCGGCCGGGATCCGGCGCGGCGACACCGTGGCCGTGGTGCAGCGCAACCACATCGAGGTCGAGGGAGTCATGTGCGCGCTCGGCCGGATCGGGGCGCTGCCCGCGCTGCTGTCCTGCGCCATGGAGGCCGGCGAGCTCCTGGAGTGCTTCGCCCGGCTGGACGACCCCTACGTGGTGGTCGACTCCCTCGGCCTGGCCGAGCTGGCCCCGCACCGGCACGCGGTGAAGGTGCTGACCCGCGGCGTGCTCGCGCTGGAACCGTCCGGGGCCGACTGGGTCCGGCCGCTGCAGGAACGCGCCGCGCACGTGGCCGCGCCGCGCGACGAGGACGACTGGTTCGTCGTCACGCACTCCTCCGGCACCACGGGCGCGCCCAAGCTGGCGGCGCACTCCACGCGCTCGCTGTTCGGCATGGTCGCCCCGATGATCATGATTTTCCGGGACCAGTACAACCGGAACGACCTCAACGCCAAGCACCTCTCATTCGTGCACGCCCGTACCTGCGCCGGCACCCTGGCCTCGCTGGAGACCGCGATGCCCGCGCTGTCGATCGCCGACCCCTCCCCCGCGAACGTCAAGCGGCTGTTCCTCGACCAGCGCCCCACCTCGGTCGAGACCCACCCCAACGTCTTCATCCAGTGGGAGCAGCTGGCCGCCGACCCGGACCGCCCGTTCGCCGGCGTGGAGCGCTTCATCAGCACCTTCGACGCGATGCACCCGCGCACCGTGCGCACCCTGCTCGCCGCCTCCGACCAGCCCGGGGCGCACTACCTTCAGGCGTACGGGCAGACCGAGTCCGGCCCGATCTGCCTGCGGATCGTCACCCGCGACGAGGCCGGCGACTACTCGCCCCGCAACGTCGGTCACTCCGGCGGCGGGATGGAGGTCCGGATCGTCGACGAGGCCGGATCGCCCGTCCCGGCGGGCACCCCGGGCCGGATCGAGACCCGCTCCACCGGGCGGATGCGCGGCTATGTCGGCGGCGGCACCATGCCGGCCGACGACGCGTGGTGGCCGATGGGCGACATCGGCCGGCAGCTGCCGGACGGCTCGCTGGAACTCCTCGACCGGGTCGTCGAGCACGTCGACGGCGTGGACAGCCTCCTGGAGAAGGAGGACCACCTGCTGGAGTCCCTGCCCGAGCTGGTCGAACTGGTCCTCATCCGGGCCGAGGACGGCGGCGTCTTCGCGGTCGCCTGCCCGCGGGCCGGCTCCGCGCCCGATCGTGAGCGCTTCCTCGCCGCCGCCGCCGAGGCCGGCCTGCCGGAGATCACCGTCTTCTTCTGGGAGTGGGAGGCCATGCCGGTCACCGGCTCGTACAAGGTCCGCCGCGCCGTCCTGCGCCGGCGGCTGGGCAGCCGCCTCGACCGCGCCGCGGTGCCGGCCGGGGCCCGGTGAGCCCGGTGGCCCACCTCTGGCACCTGATCTCCGGGGCCGTCCACGACGGCACCGTGCTGACCACGCCCTCCCGGGACTCCGCGCCGGTCACCGGCCCGGAACTGCTGGACCGGGCCGAGCGCACCGCCGGACGGATCCACGCCGAGCTCCCGGTGCGCCGGGTGGGCCTGCTGATGGCCAACGGCGAGCCGTGGGTCCGCGGTCTGCTGGCGCTGCTGCGCCTCGACGCCGCCGCCGTACCGCTGGCCCTGCCGGTGGCCTTCGGCGGGATGGACGCCTACGCCGAGCACCTGCGGCGGATCGCGGAGGACTGCGGCCTCGACGCGGTCCTGGTGGACGGTTCGCTCGGCGCGCGCATCCTCGACCGCGTCCGGGCCGCCGTCCCGCACGTCAGGTTCATCGACATCGCCGAGGCCCCCGCGCGGAGGAGCGCGTTGCCGCCGACCGGCGAGGGCGGCTCCACCCCGGCGGTCGTCCAGTACACCTCCGGCAGCACCTCCGCCCCCAAGGGCGTCGTCCTCGGCCACGCCAACGTCGCCGCGGGCCTCGACGCCATCGCCGCCGGTACCGGCTGGTCGCCCGACGACCACCTCGGCCTGTGGCTCCCGCTCTTCCACGACATGGGCCTGTTCAGCCTGATGAACGCACTGCGGCGGGGCAGCCGGGTGCATCTGTGGCAGCCGGGCGACTTCATCCGCCGCCCGCTGCGCTGGCTCACCGAGTTCGCCGCGGCCGGGGCCACCGCGCTGCCCGCGCCGAACTTCTTCTACGACCACCTCACGGCCGCCGCCGCGGACCGGGGCGTGCCGGACGGCGTCGACCTCTCGCGCTGGCGGTTCGCCGGCAACGGCGCGGAGCCGGTGCAGCTCCGCAGCCTGCGGGCCTTCCAGGCCGCCTTCGGCCCGTACGGGCTGCGCGAGAACGTGGTGCAGCCGCAGTACGGGCTGGCCGAGGCGACCCTGATCGTCACCAGCGGTGCGCCGTTCGCGCCGTACCGGGCCGTCACCGTCGACCGGTCGAGGCTCGGACCGGGCGAGAGCGTCGTTCCGCTGCCCGAGGACGCCGAGCACGCCCGGACCGTGATCTCCTGCGGGCCCGCGGTGGACGGGATCGGCGTGCGGATCGCGGCCCCCGGCCGCCGGGGCGAGCTCCTGCCCGAGGGCACCGTCGGGGAGGTCCGGATCGGCGGCCCCTCGGTGACCCCCGGGTACCTCGGCCTCGCCCCGCAACGGCAGCCGTTCGCACCGGACGGCTGGCTGTGCACCGGTGACCTCGGCTTCATGATCGGCGGCGAGCTCTTCGTGATCGGCCGGATCAAGGCGATGGCCGTGGTGCACGGCCGGAACTACTACGCCGAGGACGTCGAGGACACCGTTCGCACCACCCCCGGCGTGGACCGGCGGCACTGCGCCGCCTTCGCCCGGGACGCCGACGGCGAGGAGCGGATGGTCGTCCTCTGGGAGACCGCGCACGGCACCGAGCGGGCCGAGGAGGTCGGCCGGGCGATCCGCGACCGGCTGGTCGAGCGGCTCGGCCTCGGCGCCGTCGAGATCCGTGCCGTGGCGCCGTCCAGCATCCCGTTCACCAGCTCGGGCAAGGTCAAGCGCTCGGCCGCCGCCCTGTTCCACCGCACCCTCGTCACCGCCGACCCGTCGGCCGACCGCAACTCCTCGAAAGGACGTGCGCAGTGAGCACCGTCAGCACCGAACAGAACACCGTCGACACCATCCGCGTCCTGGGCGTCGTGCGCGCCGCCCTGGCCACGCACTCGGGAGTCCCCGTGGACATGATCGACCCCGCCCGGCCGCTGTCGGCCGTCCCCGGCATCGAGTCGGTGAAGGCCCTGCGAGCCATCACCGAGATCGAGGACGCGTGCGAGGTCGTCATCCCGGACGACTTCCTCTTCGAGACCGCGACCGTTGCCGAACTCTCCGAGTTCGTCGCCAAGTTGGTGGCCCGGAGGGCCGGGGCATGACGGCCGCGCCCGCCCACTCCGACACGCTGGCCCGGGCGGTCGGCCGGTTCCGCACCGCCCCCGGGGACATCGCCAGCTACGACACCGATGTGGCCACCGCGGCCCGGGCCCTGCGCGTCGGCGAGGAGCAGATCGGCCACCTGGCGCAGGCCGGTCTCCCGCACGCGTACGACGCCCTGGGCGCACTGCGCTTCGACTACGACGACCTGATGAACGTGGGGATGTTCTGCGGCACCGGCCAGACCGTGCCCGAACTCGGCCTCCGCTTCCTGATGCGCTTCGCGGCCACCGGCAGGTCCGACTGGTTCGCCCCGCGCGCGTGGGAGGTCGGCGTCCACCCGGCACGCACCACCGCCGGCGCGCCGGCCGAGGACACCGGCCCGCTGCCGAACGTCAGGGTGCGCCTGCCCGACCACCTGGGCCCCGGTGTCGAGCTGCTGGACGGCGCCGAACTGCCCGACGGCGAACTGGCCGACGGGGGCTACCGGGTCGCGGTCAGGCTCACCGGCGCCGACCGGCAGGTCCGCGACCCGGCGGTCCGCGAGGTCTGGGACGAGGTGGTCGGCACCCTCGCGGCCCGCGAGGTGCTCTACCAGACCGTCCCCGAGCGCCTGCGGGCCGACCACCGGAGGGCCTGGGCACTGGGCATGGCCGACTGCGTCGTGGCCTCCAGGCTGCTCGCCGACCGGCTGACCGCACGCGGATACCGGGCCCGGGCCCGCCGGGGCTACCTGCTGGGCCTGTTCGGCAGCGACCACGCCTGGTGCGAGGTCGAGGAGGACGGCGCGTACCGCAGCCTCGACCCCGTCTTCGCCTTCGTCTCCCTGCTGGGGGACAAGGCCCGCGGCGTGGCGCGGTCACCGGAGTTCGCGGAGGCGTGCTTCGGCGGCCGCTTCAACCGCCTGCTCCCGTGCCGCACCGAGACCGCCGCCCCACTGGTGTACTTCGCCGATGCCCCCGCCCCGTACTGGGCGATGGCGGGTGTCGGCGCCCGGCCGAGGAGGACCTCATGAGCACCGCCCGCGAGCTGGTCGGCGCCAGCCTCGACAACGCCGCGTTCCTGGACCGGCTCGCCGACGACGAGGACTTCAGCGGGGCCGGCGTCAACTCCGGCGAGCTCATCAGGCTGGCCCTGGCCTGCGAGGAGCACCTCGGCCGTCCGCTGGACGACGAGGAACTCGCCCGCCTCACCTCGATCGACGCCGTTACCGCGCTCATCTCGGCTCCGGCAGAGGTGAGTTGAGATGTGGCTCGGGCACATCGTCCAACGCGGCCTGGAGCGGCGCCCCGACGCCCTCGCGCTGCGGGACGCCGACCGTGACGTCACCTGGCGGCAACTCCACGCCGAGGTGCACGCGCTGGCCGGCCACCTGGCGGGCCGGATCGAACCCGGCGGACGGCTGGCGGTGGTCAGCGGCAACCGCGCGGAGGTCCTGGAGGCATACCTGGCCTGCGCGGTGGCCCGCGTGGTCGCCGTGCCGGTCAACCCGGCGCTGACGGTCCGTGAGATCGCGGACATCCTGGACGCGGTGGAGCCCGCCGCGCTCCTCGCCGAACCCGCCCACGCGGACCGGCTGCGGGAGCACTACCCCGGCCTGCCGGTCCTCGACATCACCGCGCTCGGCGATCTCCCGGCCGGCTCCGCACTGCCGGCGGCGGGCGACCTGGCCGACCCGGTGGCGATCCTGCACACGTCGGCGACCACCGGCAGGGCCAAGGGCGTCGTCGTCGACCAGCGCTCGCTCAAGCTCAACGCGCTGTCCTGGCTGGGCGAGGTGGCACCGGAGGCCGGCACGGTCTTCCTCAACGCCGGGCCGCTGTTCCACGGCAGCGTGGTGATCGCCCTGGACCACCTGGCGGCCGGCGGCACGGTGTGCGTCCTGGACCGCTTCACCCCGCAGGGCTGCCTCGCCGCCCTGGAGCGGTGGCGGGTCGAGCACGCCTTCCTGGTGCCCTCCATGGTCCGGCTGCTGCTCGGCGCGCGGGCGCTGGCCGGCACCGACCTCTCCCGGTTCCGGCTGCTGCTGCACGGGGCCGCTCCGATGCCGGCCGAGCTCGCCGAGGAAGCGGCGTCCCGGCTCGGCGTCGCACTGCAGGCCGTCTTCGGCATCACCGAGGGCGGGGGCCCGGTGCTGTCGCTGAGCCCGGACGCCCGGGTCGGCGAGCCACAGGTGCCCGGCGCGGTCTGCGTCGGGTTCGCGATGCTCGGCACCGCGGCCCGCGTCGTCGACGAGCGGGGGGACGTCGTCCCCGCCGGCACCGTCGGCGAACTGGAAGTCCGCGGCGACGGCCTGATGCAGGGCTACTGGAAGAACCCGGAGGCCACCGCGGAGGCACTGCGGCACGGCTGGCTGCGGACGAAGGACCTCGGCTACACCGACCCCGAGGGGCGGATCTGGATCGTCGACCGGCGCAACGACCTGATCCTGCGCGGCGGCCAGAACGTCTACCCGGCCGAGATCGAGCACGTGCTGCGGCAGTCGCCCCGGGTGGCGGACGTCGTGGTCGTCCCCGCCCCCGACCCGGTCTGGGGACAGACCCCGGTCGCCTTCGTCCAACCGGTCACGCCCGAGGCCTTCGACCAGGGCGAGCTGCTCGACCTGTGCGTCGCGGGCCTGGCCGGCTACAAGCGGCCCAGCCGCTTCGTCCCGATCGACCAGGTGCCGCGCAGCCCCGCCGGAAAGGCGCTCCGCGCCCGCCTGCGGGCCCTGGCCGCCGAAGCGCCCGACACCCAGCCCGACGGAGAAGTGGAGACGGCCCGATGAGCGACATCGACTACACCGACCAGGCAGTCCTGACCGAACTGGCCGGAGGCAAGGCGATCCCGGTCAACGGCACCGCGGTCTTCCAGTTCGACTACGACAAGCGCAACGAGAAGATGCTGAGGCTCTACGTCCAGGGCAAGCAGCGCCAGTGGGACATGGACGACCGACTGGACTGGAGCCACGAGACCGACCCGGACGACCCGTTGGGCATCCCGGACGACTTCATCTCGATCGCCGGCTCCGCGCTCTGGGACCGGCTCCCGGACGCCGAGCGCCGCGTCGTCCGGCGGCACACCAGCGGCTGGCTGTACTCGCAGTTCCTGCACTCCGAGCAGTTCGCGCTGATCGGCGTCGGCAAGATCTGCCAGGCCGTGTCCGACCTCGACTCCAAGATGTACGCGGCGACCCAGCTGATGGACGAGGCCCGGCACGTCGAGGGGTTCAACCGGTTCATCAGCACCAAGATCGGCCTGCGCTACGGCCTGTCCGGCTCACTCAACGCCATGTTCGAGCACGCGATGCGCGAACCCCGCTGGGACTTCGGCGTGCTGGCCGCGCACATCCTGGTGGAGAACATGGGCCTGGCCACCTTCGGAGTCCACCGCGAGCGCCTGAAGGACCCGCTGGCCCGCGCGTTCTCCGCCTACGTCGCCCGCGACGAGGCCCGGCACGTCGCCTTCGGACGGCTGCTGCTGCGCCAGTACTACCCGCAGCTGACCGAGGCCGAACTGCGCGAGCGGGAGGACTTCGTCGTCGAGGGCTGCTGGGCGCTGCGCGACCGCTACGTGGACGACGACATCTGGGAGCGCCTCGGCTACGGCGAGGAGGCCGTCGCCGCCGCCCGCCGCTCGTCGGCCAAGAGGGAGTTCCGCCGCCTGGTCTTCATGCGGATCGTTCCCGGGCTCAAGGAGATCGGCCTCTTCGGCCCGAGGGTGCAGGCGGCGCTGCAGCAGATGGGCGTACTCGGGTTCAGCGAGGTGGACGAGGCCGCACTGCGCGCGCTCGACGACCAGGCCGCCGTGGACGCGATGGCCGCACACGAACTCGTCGACCGCGAGCAGGACATCAAGCGGATGATCGAGCTCGGCCGCACGTCGGCCGCGAGCTGACCGCATCCCCCGGCCGAGGCCCGGCGCCACACCCCCGGAGCGCCGGGCCTCCTTCCTCCTGGAGCCACGCATGCAACCGACACCGACCTACTCCCGGCACCGCGGTCTCGCCCCGCCGGGCCACGACACCCGGGGCCGGCGGCTGCTGGCCGGGCTGCTCGACGGCACGGCCGACGACCCGCCGTGCGCCCGGCTGCTCGACCTGCCCAGGGCCACCGGCTGGTCGCCGGGACGGATCACGTCGGCGACCGTCTTCCCGGACGACCTCACGCTCACCCCCGGGGTCGTCTTCGGGGGCTGGATCGCCTGCCTGGCCGACCACTTCGCGGGGCTGGCGATGCTGTCGGCCCTCCCGGACGGCTCCACCTTCCTGACCGCCGCACTCTCCGTCGACTACCGGGCGCCGCTGCTGCCCGGACCGGCCGACGTCGAGGCGGAGGTGACCAGCTGCTCCACCCGGCACGCCCTGGTGGAGATCGGGTTCAGCCAGGCCGGGCGCATCGCCGCGACGGCCACGGTCGAGCAGATCATCGGCCGCGCCCCGGACAGCTGACCTGCCCGCTCCGCATCCACCACGACTGGAAGACGCGTGCCGCATGACTGCCGATCAACTGAAGGTGTGCATCGTCGGGTTCGGGCCCCGGGGCCTGTCGGTGCTGGAGCGGATCTGCGCCAACGCCGGCCACCGCGCGGCCGGCCGGCCGATCGCCGTGCACCTGGTCGACCCGCACCGGGCCGGCTCGGGCGGTGTCTGGCGCACCGGCCAGTCCCGGCACCTGCTGATGAACACGGTCGCCGCCCAGGTGACCCTCTTCACCGACGAGAGCGTCGCCGCCGAGGGGGTGAAGGTGCCCGGGCCGAGCCTGTACCAGTGGGCCCGCGACCTCGCCACCGGCGGCCCGGGAACCTCCGGCGAGGTCCACGACGACCAGGTGCTGGCCGAGGTCCGCGACCTCACCCCGGACTCCTACCCGACCAGGGCCCTCCACGGCCAGTACCTCGAATGGGCCTTCCGCCGCGTGACGCGCACCGCACCCGCCTCGGTCTCCGTCCACGTCCACCCGATGCTGGCGACCCGCCTGGACGACGAGGCCGGCGGCCGGCAGTCCGTCTCCCTGTCCAACGGCACCCGGCTGACCGGGCTCGACGCCGTGGTGCTCAGCCAGGGCCACCTGCCCGCCGAACCGACCGAGGATGAACGCGAACTGAGTGCGTTCGCGGCCGAGCACGGGCTGCACTACCTGCCGCCCGGCAACCCCGCCGACCTCGACCTGTCCGCCCTGCGCCCCGGCCGGCCGGTGCTGCTGCGCGGCCTGGGCCTCAACTTCTTCGACCATCTGGCGCTGCTCACCAGCGGCCGCGGCGGCATCTTCGAGCGGCTGGACGGCCGGCTGGTCTACCGGCCGTCGGGGCGGGAACCCGCGCTGTACGCGGGCTCCCGGCGCGGCGTCCCGCACGTGGCCCGGGGCCGGAACCAGAAGGGCCCGCACGGGCGCCACCTGCCCCGGCTGCTGGCCGGCGAGAGGTTCGAGGCGCTGCGCGCCGAGGCCGCCGAGGGCCGACT
Organism: Kitasatospora sp. NPDC059462; assembly: GCF_042749955.1. Taxonomy (NCBI): domain Bacteria; kingdom Bacillati; phylum Actinomycetota; class Actinomycetes; order Kitasatosporales; family Streptomycetaceae; genus Kitasatospora; species Kitasatospora sp. NPDC059462. Next base: position 67,242 of record NZ_JBHYUU010000005.1, read on the forward strand.
CGACTTCCGGGCCGATCTGTGGCCCCTGATCGCGAAGGAGGTCGAGACCGTCTACTACACCGCGCTGCTGGCCCGGCGCGGGGCCGAACGCGCGGCCGACGCCTTCCGGGAGCGCTGGCTGCGCATCCCGTGGGGCACGGCCGCAGAAGCCGCACTGCTCGACGCCTTCCACCTCCCGCCCACCCTCCGGTGGGACTGGCGGACCGTCGAACGCCCCTACGGCGAGCGGTCGTTCGCGAATCCGTCGGAGTTCCGCGACTGGCTGGTCCGACACCTGCGCGAGGACTGCCGGCTGGCCGGGGAAGGCAACGTCGACGGCCCCGTGAAGTCGGCCCTGGACGCCCTGCGCGACCTGCGCAACGAGATCCGGTCCCTGGTCGAGCACGGCGGCCTCACCGGCCGCTCGCACCGGGACGACCTGGAACGCTGGTTCACCCCGCTCAACGCCTTCCTGTCGATCGGCCCGCCCGCGAGCCGGATCGAGGAGATGGCGGCGCTGCTGGAGGCCGGCGTGCTCACGGTGCTCGGCCCGGGCACCCGGATCCGCTGCGACCGGGAGAACGGCGTCTTCCTGGCCGAGTCCGAGGTGCCCGGCCCGCCGGTCCGGGCGACCGTCCTGGTCGAAGCCAGGTTGCCCGAGCCCGACCTGCGCCGCACGACGGACCCGTTGCTGCGCAGCCTGCTCGCCACCGGCGGGTGCCGCCCCTTCACCGTTGCGGACGGCAGCCCCGGTGGCCACCGGACGGGCGGGCTGGAGGTGACCCACCGCCCCTACCACCTGGTGGACGCCCACGGCACGGCCCACCCGCGCCGCTTCGCCTTCGGCGTGCCCACCGAGTCCGTGCACTGGGTCACCGCGGCCGGCGCCCGGCCCTGCGTGAACTCCGTGACCCTCGGCGACGCGGACGCCATCGCCCTGGCCGTGCTCGGCCTCGCCTCCCCCGACGCGCCGCAGCCCGTCCCCGGCCAGGGGGCGGCCGTCGCCGCCTCCGGGGAACGGTCCTCCGCCCGCGCCTGACCGCCCGCGGCCGAGCGTCTACACCCGGCCGTCCACGGCCGATGACCCTCGCCCGATGACCTGCGCCCGACCGACCGAGCCCGACCACCCGGCCGCCCGGCCGCACGACCACCCGGCCGCCCGGCCGCAGAGCCCGCCCAAGCCCCGCCGCCACAGGCGCCGGGCAGAGTCCCGTCAAGTCCATGGAGTTCCCCATGCCATTGCTGGAGACGGTGGCCCCGCCACCGGCCCGGCCCGCCTCGGACGAGTGGGCGACCCCCGTCGGGGTGACAGTCGCCCGAACCACCGAGGAGGCCACCGATGCCCGAGCCGCCCTCACGGCCCTGCAGAGCGCGCTCGACAGCCGGCGCGGCCTGCTGCGCTTCCACGGCGCCACCCGCGCCGTCGGCTACCTCGACCCGCCGCTCGAACTCACGCTGACCGGCGACGAGGTCGTCCTGCGCGCACTCAACACGCGCGGCCGGGTTCTGCTGCCCCCGCTGGGAGGCGCGCTCCGCGGCGTCCTCCAGGGCGCCGTGGAGCAGGCCGGAGAGGTCCGCGGCCGGGTGGCCCCGCAGCCCGAGCACTTCGCGGAGGAGGACCGCACCCGCCACGCCGGCGTCTTCACCGCCGTCCGCGCGCTGGTCGCCGCACTCGCCGCGGCCGGGGACGGGCTGCTCGGCCTCTACGGCGCCTTCGGGTACGACCTCGTGTTCCAGCTGGAACCGATCGAGCCGCACCAGTCGCGCCGTCCCCGGGACCGCGATCTGGTGCTGCACCTTCCGGACGAGATCCTGGAGTTCGACCTGGAGCGCGACGTGGTCCGCCGGCACCGCTACGAGTTCGGGTACGCGGGCCGGTCCACGGCAGGGCTTGCCCGTACGACCGGTGCGGCCCCCTTCGTCCCGGGTGTGCCGGCGCAGTTGCGCGACCACGCGCCGGGCGAGTACGCGGAGCTGGTCCGGCAGGCGATGCCGCTGTTCCGGTCCGGCGACCTGTTCGAGGTGGTCCCCGGACAGGTGTTCCGCCGCGGCTGCGACCGGCCCCCGTCCGTGCTGTTCCGGCGCCTCTTGGAGCAGAACCCCGCCCCGCACGCCCTGTTGGCGAACCTCGGCGGTGGGGAGTACCTGGTCGGCGCCTCGCCGGAGATGTTCGTCCGGGTCCGCACCGACCGCTCCCGTCCCGCCGGGCGGAGGCTGGTCGAGAGCGCACCGATCAGCGGGACCGTCGCCCGGGGGCGCGACGCGCTGGAGGACGCCGCCCGGATCCGGGGCCTGCTCGGCTCGCTCAAGGAGGAGTCCGAGCTGACCATGTGCACCGACGTCGACCGGAACGACAAGGCGCGCGTGTGCGTCCCGGGCACGGTCCGGGTGACGGCCAGGCGGAAGATCGAGATGTATTCCACGCTGATCCACACCGTGGACCACGTCGAGGGTGAACTCCGGCCGGACCGCGACGCGTTGGACGCCTTCCTGACCCACCTGTGGGCGGTCACCGTCACCGGCGCGCCCAAGGTACCCGCGATCCGGTTCATCGAGCGCGCGGAGCGGTCGCCGCGCCGCTGGTACGGCGGCGCCGTCGGACGGATCGGCTTCGACGGCGGGCTCGACACCGTCCTGACGCTGCGCACCATCCAGATCCGGGAGGGCATCGCCACGGTCAGGGCCGGTGCCACGCTGCTCTGGGAGTCCTCGCCCGAGGCGGAGGAAGCCGAGACGGAACTCAAGGCCCGCGCACTCCTTCGCGTCCTGGAGCGGCCGGCCCCGCCTGCCCCGTCCCCGGCGGCGAGCGGCGGCCCCGGCGCGGGCAGGCGCATCCTGCTGATCGACCACCGCGACTCCTTCGTGCACTGCCTCGCCGACTACCTGCGGCAGACCGGCGCAGAGGTGGTGACCTATCGCAGCGGCCGCCATCTGCCGATGCTGGAACGGGAATCACCCGACCTCCTGGTCCTCTCGCCCGGCCCCGGCCGCCCGGAGGACTTCGACCTCGCCGCGACCCTGGCGGAGGCGGAGCGCCTCCGGCTGCCCGTCTTCGGCGTGTGCCTCGGCCTGCAGGGCCTCGCCGAGTACTTCGGCGGCCGGCTGGGCACGCTCGACCGCCCGGTGCACGGGAAGAGCTCCCTGGCCCGGATCACCGTCCCCGGCTCCCGCCTGCTGGCCGGCCTCCCGGCCGAGTTCGAGATCGGCCGCTACCACTCGCTGTACGCCGAACCCGATTCACTACCACCGGAGTTGATGGTCACGGCGGTGGCCGACGACGGCACCGTGATGGCTCTGGAGCACCGCACGAAGCCGCTGGCCGCCGTCCAGTTCCACCCGGAGTCGATCATGACCTCGGGCGGGCGGGCCGGCCACCTGATCGTCGACAACGCGGTCGCCTCGCTCGCCCGCCGGCCGGTGACCGCGGCGGCCCCGCCCGTCCAGCGGGTTCTCCGGAAACCGCTGACCGCGACCCACCGAGAGGAGTGCGGCGGCCTGCTCGCCACCGCGAACCGGACATCATGACTGCTACCGATCTCAGCCCGCAGCTCGACCCGGCACTCGATCCCGACCTCGACCCCGACCCCTCCGCCGGCCCCCTGCCGTGGGAGTCCTGGCGCAGCCTTCCGGCCGCCCAGCAGCCGTCGTGGCCCGACCGGCCCGCGCTCCGCGCGGTGACCGGGGAACTGGCCGGCTACCCGGCCCTGGTGGCCGCGGGCGAGTGCGACCTGCTGCGCGAGCGGCTGGCCGCCGCGGCGCGCGGCGAGGCGTTCCTGTTGCAGGGCGGGGACTGCGCCGAGACCTTCGACGGCGTCTCCGAGCAGCAGATCCGCGCCAAGCTGCAGGTCATCCTCCAGATGGCCGCCGTCCTCGGCTACGCCGCGTCCGTCCCCGTGGTCAAGGTGGGACGCCTCGCCGGTCAGTACGCCAAGCCGAGGTCCCGCCCGACCGAGACGCGCGGCGCGCTCTCCCTGCCGGTCTACCGGGGCGACGCGGTCAACGCCCCCGGGTTCAGCCGCACGGCACGCATCCCCGACCCCGAGCGGCTCAAGCGGATGTACCACGCCTCGGCGGCGACCCTCGACGTGATCCGGTCCTGCGTCTCCGGTGGCGCCGCGGACCTCCGCGCCGCCCAGGAACGGAACCGCGACTTCGCCGGCCGGTCACCCGCCGGCGCACCCTACGGGCGGCTCGTCGACGAGATCGACCGGGCCCTGCGCTTCCTCGCGGCCAGCGGCGCGGACCCCGAACTGCTGCCCACCACCGAGTTCTTCACCAGCCACGAGGCGCTGCTGCTCGACTACGAGAGCGCCCTGGTCCGCACCGACCCCCGTACCGGCACCCGGTACGACACCTCCGCGCACATGGTCTGGATCGGCGAGCGGACCCGCCAACCGGACGGCGCGCACATCGCGTTCGCGGCCGGGATCCGCAACCCGATCGGGGTGAAGCTGGGACCGACCGCCACCGCGGACGAGGCACTGGCACTGATCGACCTCCTCGACCCGGAACGGGAGCCGGGCCGCCTGACCTTCATCACCAGGATGGGCGCGGACCGGATCAGAGCGGTGCTCCCCGATCTCGTGCGGCGCGTCACCGACTCCGGGGCGCAGGTCGTCTGGGTCTGCGACCCCATGCACGGCAACACCTTCGAAGCACCGAGCGGCCACAAGACCCGCCACCTCTCCACGATCCTCGCCGAGGTGGAGGGCTTCTTCGACGTACACCGCACGCTCGGCACCCATCCCGGCGGCCTCCACCTGGAACTGACCGGAGACCACGTCACCGAGTGCCTCGGCGGGACGCACGAGGTGCTGCCGCACGATCTGCACGACCGCTACGAGACGGCCTGCGACCCACGGCTCAACCGCAGCCAGTCCCTGGATCTCGCCTTCCTGGTCGCGGAGATCCACCGCAGCACCGGCCCTGCGCAAGGCACGTCTCCGGCCCGCAGCCGGCGGTAACCGCGAACGCCCCCCGACGTCGGCCTCCGCCCGCCGGACACCCCGGCAGGCGGCGGCCGACGCGCCAACAGGCGGGCGGCGCCGACGTCGAGGTCCGTGACCGGGAGTAGCCGCTGTCGACTGACGGGCGGGGCTGGGTAAGGAGCCTCAAGGCCTCCGGGATCACCGTGCCGCCGACAAGGGTCCTCGACCACCGCACCCCTCCTGCCAGAACTCCGGAACCCGATGCTCCCACTCCCCCGCACTCGGGTGCGCCCTCAGCACAGCCCGCCGGATTCCCGGCAGCCCCAACCGGGTAGGGCTGCCGACGTATCGCTCAGGCAGCACGGACTCCCGCACGGTCCGCACTGCCACGGACCAGGGGGTGGACGGGTGGCGCGCCGAAAGACCGTGGCGGAAATCCTCGCCGAGGCGTACCGCTTGAAGCAGCAGGCACGAGCCGTGGAAGCCCAGCAGGCCGCCGCCCCGCCGGCCCCGCCCAAGCCCCGCCCCCGGAAGCGGAAGGTCGACCCCGCCGTCGAACACGCCCGCCTCCTGGCCGCCGGCGAGAAGCACCTCCGACGCGAGGAGGCCACCCGCGCCAAGGAAGCCGCGCGCGTGGAAGCCGAGTTGGCCAAACGCCAGACGGCCCGCCGCCGCGCCGAGGAGACACGGAGGCGCGAGGAGGCGCAGGCCGAGAAGGCAGCCGAGCGGCAGGCCCGGCAGGCGGAGGCCGATCGCCTCAAGTCCCGGGCGGAGCAGGACACCGCCGACTGCCAACGGCGCCGCGAGGAACTGGAGACGGTCCTGCTCCTCCGGCCCGACGGCCTCGACCTGTGGCACCCGCACGTGGAACAGGCCTTCACCCACGACGGCCCTCAGGGCGTCTCGAACGTCGTCGAAGACCTGCTGCGGCGCTCCCCCGTCCCCGACGGCTGCCGCACCGCGGCCCACGCCATCTACGTCCCGGAGGCCCAGCAACTCCTCATCGAGGTCGACCTCCCGAACCACGAGATCGTCCCCACCGTCGCCTCCTACCGCTACATCGCCCAGCGCTCCGAGATCGTCCCCCAGCCACTCAAGCAGGCCGAAGTGCACGACGCCTACGCCCGCCTGGTGGCCCGCCTCGCCCTGCGGGCCCTGGACGAGGCGTTCTCCGTCACACCGGCCGCCTTCGTGGAGAGCATCATCCTCAACGGACGCGTCAACGCCACCGACCGCGCCACCGGCCAGGCAATCCGGGCCTGCGTCGTCAGCCTCGTCGCCCTACGCAAGGACTTCGCCGAACTGGTCCTGGACGAACCGAGACTCGACCCCCAACAGTGCCTCCACCGCCTCGGCGCCACCGTCTCCGAACACCCCCACGACCTGGAACCGGTCACACCCGTCGTCGAAGCGGACCTGTCCCGCTACCGCATCATCACCGAAACCGCCGTGGTGGCCACCCTCGACAGCCGGCCCGACCTGCTCCAGATGAACCCCTACGACTTCGAACGCCTGGTCCGCGAACTCTTCGAGGCCATGGGCTACGAGACCTGGCGCACCCAGGGCTCCCGCGACGACGGCGTGGACGCCGTCGCGACCCTCACCGACCCGACCGGATCCACCGTCTTCGCCATCCAGGCCAAACGCTCCAAGAACGTCGTCCCGGTGAACACCGTCCGCGCCATGTCGGGCGTCATGCACGACAAGGACGCCGGCTACGGCATCGTCGTCACCACCTCGTGGTTCGGCAAGGACAGCTACGACTTCGCCCACCGCAACGGCCGCCTCCGCCTCATCGACGGCCGCAACCTCAAAGCCCTGCTCGCCGAACACCTGCACATCGACGCCCTGATCGGACTGCCCAAAGTCCCCCCGGGCTGGCAGGCCGGCGACCTCGTGTGAAGCCGAACGCGCGCCCGCCGCCCAGGGTTGCAGCGGGCCTTCGGCCCATGGCTGCGGTCCCCAGCTGGTCCCCGGCAAGATCACGGAGCGGTGGCATCGCAGCCGCCCACCGCCTGTCGGGCCATCAGCAAAAAGGCCGCTGATCTGGGATTTCTCCCGATCAACGGCCTTCCGACATCACTGTCGGGACGACAGGATTTGAACCTGCGACCCCTTGACCCCCAGTTTAGTTTCGGTTCGTCATTCTCCCCGAAATGCCTGCTCACGCGCGTCTCGCGCGTTCAGGAAGACGTACGACAGGCACGTCGCGCACGGGCGCGCAGGACGTGTGGTCCCCAGCTGGTCCCCAGGCAGCGGGGCCGTGCGACCCCGGTCAACCTGCGACTTCACGCCATCCATGGCTTCATGATAGACCGGTGCTGCCGGAGGCGGAAGAGCTTCCCGACGAGAGGCGTCACACCCTCGCAAAATTCGCGGTCCGGCAAACTCGCGGCCCTCGTCCGCGAAGTTAGAACCAATTCAACGAGCATTTTCCGACAAGCCGACAATTGCCGATTTGCCAAATTCCGCGTTGTCGATTTCCTGGACCCGCATCATCCTTCTTCGCCTCAGTAGCGTGGTGTCCCACTGAGGGAAGCCCACAAAGGCACCAGCGGGCCAGGGCCAATCATCGCCCCCTGCGGCGCGGCAGCCTTGAAGGAGTCGTCGGCCACCGTGGCTGCTGTTCCACTGCAGTCAGGAGGGCCGTCCACCAGGGGCACGCCGCCGCACCTGCCTACCGGATGGACGCGATCGAAGCCGCACGGGCCGGTGCCGCGGCGGCTCGCGCCGGCGAACCAGCCACGACGTGCTCACCTCGCTTGGACTGAAAACCTGACCGGCTCGACTAGGACAGTCGTCGCTGAGTCGAGGTCTGCGAGCCTGGTCGCGAGCGTGGCCATCGCAAGCCGTTCGGGGAGAGCCTCGTGGAACTTCAACCCTCGCATGGCCTTCACGTCGACATCAGGCAGGCACAGGCGTGAGGCTGCGTCGGCCGTGCCTGCCTTCCACATCTGCGGCGTGAGGTCGGTGCGTAGGCGTAGGTATTCATCGGAGAAGCGCTGGCGTTCGTCGGTGAGGCCAGCGAGGGTGGCGGTGAGGGTGGCGTTGGCCCGGTAGCCCGCCCAGGTCCACCAGCGGATGTCGTCGCCGGCTCGGGTGATGACGGTGCCGCCGGGGTGGACGGTGTCGACGTTCTGCTCGCGCACGTGGGCGAGCTGCTGGGTGGCGCGGCGGGTGAGTTTGACCGGCGGGTCGGTGCCAAGCAGGACGTCGCGGGCGGCCTGGTTGAGGGCGAAGGAGGTGCCGCTGTAGCCGGTGCCGAACCAGCGGGCTCGGCCGGCGAGGTCTGAGGGTTCGACGTAGCAGCGGCGCCTGGTCCAGTCGATCCAGGTGACCTTCCAGCTTCGCCCGCCGAGCAGGAGGACCCGGGGGCCGTCGATCTTCTCGGTGAGGAGCATGGGGTCAGTGCGGCCGATCTCCTGACGGCCGGCGAGGACGGTGAATTCGGGTGGTGCGGTGAAGACGGCGGTGATGCCCATGAAGTGGCGGCGGCCGATCTTCTCCTCGGCGGCCGGGCCGATGAACAGCAGCTCGCCGTCCTGGTCGAGGAAGCCGTCGTTCACCAGATGCCGCAGGATGGGTTCGGCGCTGCGGTCGAACGGGGGCAGGCCGTTCCAGCTCTGGTTCCAGAGTCCTTGGGCGATCTTGTGCTCTTGCAGGCTGAGGGCCAGGAGTTGCTGGGCGACGATGTGCCGGGGCTCGGGCGGGGCGGTGACTGGCTCGATGTAGCCGCGGCCCCACAGGACGAGGAGGGCCGAGGCGCTGAGCAGTGCCTCGTGGCTGCGGGCGAGGAAGAGGCAGTTGCGGTTGGAGCCTGCGCGGCGTCCGGTGCGGCCGATGCGTTGGAGGAAGGAGGCGACAGTGGTGGGGGCATCGATCTGGATGACGCGATCCAAGTCGCCGACGTCGATGCCGAGTTCGAGGGTGCTGGTGGAGACGATGACGCAGTCGCGGGCCTCGGCGAAGGCAGCTTCGGCACGGCGCCGGTCGTCGAGCGAGAGGGAGGCGTGGGAGAGGAAGGTGGTGACGCCTGCGGCGCGGAGCGCGGCACCGAGTTCTTCGACGAGTTGCCGGGAGTCGCAGAAGACCAGCCGCTTCTCGCCTCGGTGGAGGGCGGCGATGACCTTGGCCGCATTGGCGGTTGATCCGACGTAGTCGAGTTCGATGTCTCCCGGTGGTGTCACCGTCGTGGCGTCGGCGACGGCTCGTGGGGCGAGATCGACACCGGGGGCGACGACCTGGGCGGAGCGCTGGCCGCGGCCTGAGCCTTGCAGCCAGTGGAGGAGGTCGCCCGGGTTGCCGACCGTGGCGGACAGGCCGACGCGCTGGATGGGCCGTCCGGCCAGGTGTTGGAGGCGTTCGAGGACGGCGAGCAGGTGCCAGCCGCGGTCGTCGCCGGCGAAGGCGTGGACCTCGTCGACGACAATGGTCCGAAGGTCGGCGAAGAGGCGGCGCTGGTCGACCTTGGTGCTCACCAGCATGGCCTCGATCGACTCGGGGGTGGTGAGCAGGATGTCCGGTGGGTCGGTGAGGATGCGTCGGCGTGCGGTCTGGGGGATGTCGCCGTGCCAGAGTGCCGCGCGCCGTCCGAGCCATCCGGCGTACGTTTCGAGGCGTGGCAGGAGGTTGTTCAGCAGGGCTTTGAGCGGGCACACGTACAGCACCGACAGGCCGGTCCATCGCTGCTGTTCCATGGCGGACAGCAGGGGGAACGACGCGGCTTCGGTCTTGCCGCCGGCTGTGGGGGCGAGCAGGACCGCGTCCGAGCCGTCGAGCAGCGGGGCGATGGCCTCCTGCTGGAGGGGGCGGAGTTCGCGCCAGCCGAGGGAGTTGACGATGTGGTGGACGAGAGCGGGTTGGAGCCGGGACAGGGCGGCCGTCCCGGCCCCAGGGCCGGAGGGTGTGTGGGAGTCGCTCATAGGTCGAGCTCGATGTCGCCCGCGGAGGCGGCGCTGCGTTCGGCTTCGCTCAGCTCGGCCGAGGAGAGGGTGAGGGCGTAGTGCTGGCGCGGGTCGAAGTCGTCGAACTCGTCGACCCGGTCGAGGACGTCGGCGACAAGTTTGCGCAGGAAGATGCGCGGTGCGATGCCGACCTGGCCGCCGAGTCCTCCGGTGACGGCGGTGGCGAGTTCGGCGATGTAGGCGTTGTCGACGAGTTCGGCGACCCGGTCCGGGTTGCGGGCGGCTCCGGCGTAGAGGTCCCGGACGCTGCGGCCGAGTTCACCGAGCCGCTCCAGGTCGAAGCCGGCAAGGCGCAGCTGGACCGCGCGGGGTGAGTCGAAGCGCGGGTCGGTCGTGAAGTCGGTGGCCAGGCGCTGGGCCAGCGGGGGAAGCCTCTGCACGCCCTGCTGTCCGTCGTAAAACGCGGGCGTGCCGGTGATCACCAGGAACAGGCCGGGGAAACGGCCGGCGTCGATCTCGTCCAACAGCTGTCGAAGGGCGTTGAGGCCCTTCTCCCGGACGTCGCCTCGCACACGCTGGAGGGTCTCGATCTCGTCGAGGACAAGCAGCAGACCGGGGTGTCCGCAGTCCCGCAGGACGGTCAGCAGGCCCTGGAGGAAGCCGAGGGCGGCGAAGTGGTCGAGGTCTCCGCGGACGCCGGCGGTCCGGCGGGCACCGGCCGCGACGGACTTCTGGCCTCCGAGCCAGGCGATGAGCGCCTCGGCTGTTGCGGCGTCGCCTGCGGCCTTGGCATGGCGGTAGCCGCGCAGGGCCGCGGCGAAGGCGGGGGTGGTGCGGGCGACGTCGGCGAGGCGGGACTCCATGAGCGCGTCGACGGCCTTGCCGAGGGCTTCGGTGTCGTCCTCCGGTACGTCTCCGGCGTCGAGGACTTCCTCTTCGAGCGTGTAGAACCAGGAGTCGACGATGGCGCGCAGGGCGCTCGGGGCGTGGCTCGCGGTGGACAGGCGTTCGGTAAGGCGCCGGTAGACCGTCTCCAGCCGGTGGAGCGGGGTCTCGGTCTCGGAGATCTGGATCTCGGCCGTGGCCAGGCCCATGCGCTTGGCCCGCTCGGCCAGCCAGCGGGCGAAGAAGGTCTTGCCGGAGCCGTAGTCGCCTCGGACGGCGTGGAAGGCGGCGCCGCCTCGGGTGACGACGGTCAGGTCGTCGTCGAGGGCACGCTCGAAGCGGTCGAGGCCGACGGCGAAGAGGTCGAGCCCGAATTGGGGCACCGTGCCTCGGCGCAGGGCATCGACCACGTCGCGGCGGCGGGCCGCGCTCACGGAAGCCGCGTGTCCCCCGGAGGGGGGCTGGGTAGTGCTCATCAGCTGTCCACCTGGAACTGTTCACGGGCGAGCGGCACGTTGAGCCGCAGGCGGGTTCCGTTGTCGCTGAATTCCAGCACGGGGTAGCCCTCTACGTTCATGAGTCGTTGCAGTGTGGCGGCGAAGCCGTCGGCGTTGCGGCCGGCCTTGCCCGCTGCCGCTGCCACCGCGGTCAGGGACAGGACGCCGTCCGCTGCCACCAGGGCGTCGACGACGGCAGCCATGACCTCGGGCTCGGGCGGCTTGCGGACGAACCTCCGCTGGAAACGGAATGTCTCGGACGCCACCAGTTTCGCCCCGAAGGAGGGGCCGTGTGCCGGGGTGTTCGTCTCGGCGGATTCGCGCGTCTCCTCCGCAGGTTCCTGGCTGTCCGTGGGCTTGGCCGAGGTCGACGACGTGTCGGTCTGCTCGGCGGCACGTGCGGCATCGCGGGCGGGGTTGCCTGCGTTCCACCAGTGTGGGGTGACGTCCTCCGGTGCGAGGAGGTGCCAGTCCTTGGGCGGGTCGGTGTCCACGGGCAGCAGCGTCAGGATCGGAACGGTCATCTCGGCGAGGGAGGCGCCGCCGTGGTAGCCCGCCTTGCGGGGTGTGTAGCGGATGTCCTCGCGCCATGGCGCGACGATGCGTCCATCACCCTCGAGCACGCGCGGCCCGCTGAGCAGGACTTCGCCGGGTCCCGGTTCGCCGAGGCGCCAGCGCGCGGCACTTACGCTCCCGGCGGCTGCCGGGGCGTCGAGTCCTTCGCCCCGCTCGAGGACGTGGCCGTGGTCGGCGACGATGACGACGGGTCGGCTGTAGAGGCGGGCGGCGGCGAGGAGCTCGTCCAGGTAGGTCACGTCGGCCAGGCGCCACCGCGTGCGGTCGCCCTGGGCCGCGTGATCGAGTGAGTCGTCGACCGTGTTCAGCACGACGCCGACGACCGCCTCGCCGGCCAGTTCGCGCTGCAGCGTGTCGGAGAGCCGCTGGCCGGCCGCACCTCCTATGTCCGCTTTGTGGAACAAGGCGGCCGAACGGCGCTGCCGGGACCAGAACGCCTCGAAGCCTGGCTTCTCCACCGATTGGCCGCCCTGGGTGAGGCTGCCGGTGAGGAGGGAGGCTCGGCTGATGCGGGTGAGTGAGGGGATCGCGGCGACTGCGGCCGTGCGGCGGCCTCGAGCGGGGCCGGTCTCCAGCCAGCCGCGGCGGGCGAGTTCTTCGCCGAAGCCGACCGCGACTTCGCTGCTCATGCCGTCGACCAGCAGGATCAGCGGTGCCCGGCCCGACTTTCCGGCGAGCTTGACGGCGATGGTGTCGAGCACGTTCTCGACCAGGAGCGCCCCGGCCGGCGTTTGGCCGGTCGCGGTGCGTGTCCAATCACGCAGATACCGGGCGAAGATCTCGTCGATCACCGCACGCCGCCCACGAGCAGCGTGGTAGACGCTGTGGTAGGCGGCACTGACCGGTTCCTGGGCATCGGCGTCGCCGGCCCACAGGACGGTCAGGGCGGCATCCACCCAGCCCCAGTCGGCGAGGTGCTGCTCGACCGCGTCCGTTACGGAGGTGACGGTCGGCTGCGGGCCGGCCAGCCACCGGGCCAGGCGCACCGCGGCTTCGGCGGTGCGGACACGCGGGCGCAGCAGGCCCGCGAGGTGGTGGCGGCGCAGTTCCTCAAGGGCGGCCTCGGCCGCGGCAACGGTGCGGGTGCGGGGGCCGGAGGGGTCGAGGACAGCCGCGAGTGCGTTGAGGCGAGCCTGGAACCCGGAGGGCAGGTACGCGTTGCCCGCAAGGGCTGCGGTCAGACCGGCTTCCTGAGCCTGCCGGTCCGCCTGCTCGAGGACTTCCCGGGCCCGGTTGTGGGCCGCGTGCTGCTCCGGCCCTGCCTGCTCGGCCTGCAGCAGCCAGCGGATCAGCGTTCCCTCGACCGCGAGGGCGAAGGGACGCAGGTCGGCGGGCTTGGGCCGGATGGTGCCGAACAGCCCGCCGAGCGCGAGGCCGGTCTCTGCCGATGGGGCAGGACCGGCCACCACGGAGCCGACGACCCCGAGGGCCATGGCTTCCTGGCCGCGGCCGGCGGCGCACAGGTCCAGCAGCAGCGCCGCCGCGCTGCCGGCGACCTTGGTCAGCCAGTCTCGGATCCCCTGCTGCTCGTCCTTGGCCAGTGCCGCGTAGGCGGCGGGCCCGAAGGGGCTGCGGGACCAGGCCAGCAGGGTGTCGGCGTCCAGCGGGGTGTCGCGACGACCGTCTCCGCGAGTGCCGGCCGCGTCGGGGGATGCCTGGCTGATCGACAGCCTGGCCTCGACGAGTGCGCGCATCGCCGCATCCAGCGTGAGCACGGAGCCCAGCCGCGGCCAGCCACCGTGGGGCTCTGCCTCGAGAAGGGCGTTCACTAGCCAGGATTCCGCGCGGATGCGCGGGTCGAGACCGGTGGCTCCGAATCGCAGCCGGACGATCTCCGCCCGGTCGACGCTGAGGACCTGGCGGCGCAGGGCGTGGCCGAGCACGTCCCAGCCGAGCTGCTCGTCCTCGACCGTGGTGGTGACCACAAGGACCGAACCCGGGCCTGTGGCTTCTTCCTGGTGGCGATGCCAGGCGTCGGAGATACCGAGGACGGAGTGCTGCTCCACGACCTCGATCCGGCGCTTGTCCTCAGCCAGCGAGGCGGTGAACTCTGCAGCCGCGCCAGTCTCGTACCGGCCGTGGACCAGGACGAGTCGGCGGTCCGGCTCGTTGGGAAGCTCCAGACGCAGAAGTGCCTCGATGACCCGGCGGTTGACCAGGGGTGGCTGGGCCGACATCACTGTGCCGTCCCTTCGCTCACGGTACCGCCCGCTCCGGGGTCGTCCGCGGGCTTCCAGCCGATCTCGATCTCGGTATCGGGGTTGGTGGCGGCGAACTCCCGGATCTCGCCCAGCAGATCCGCCAGGGCTCGTTCGAACGCGGTTTCTCCGGCCCGGGCTGCCACCCTGCGGGTGGAGCGGCGCGGCGCGGCTGCCGCAGGACCAGCTGCAGTGGTGGTTCCAGCGGGAGCGGCGGGCGCGCTCGGCTCAGTGGGGGAGGTGGGCAGGGGCGGCTGGCCGTGGAAGGTCAGGCTGACCTGGCCGGCCTCGGTCGGCGGCTCCTCCGGCGTGGGCGACGACACCGGCGCTGCGGGGGGTGCCGCCGGTGCGGCGACAGCGGCCAGCCGGGCCGCGTCCCGGATCAGCGCCAGGGACTGCGGCTGGATCTTGTCCAGGACGGGTGCGAGCTGGCGAGCGAACTCGTCCTCGTGAGCGGCACGTTCCACCTCGGCGATCAGTCGCTGTGCGCGGTCACCGATCCCGTCGGTCCGTCCGGTGTACTCGCGCACGCTCTCCAGCAGATCCCACTGCGTACGGTCGAGCGCCTTGAGGACGGTCTCCGCCGAGCCGACTGCGGCACCCAGCTCCTGATCGGTGATGTCGTACGCGACTGCGGCGAGTTCCTTGACCAGCGGGGTGTCGTCCTGGTGCCGCGTCAGCCGCTGGACGAGGTCCGCGGCATGCCGGGCCGCCAGCAGGCGGGGCGCACGCGAATCGGCAAGGCCCAGCGCGATGGCGTGCTGCGGCTTTCCGAGAGAGCTGCGCACCCCTTCGACGGCCGGCTCCACTGCCTCGGCCTTCGCACGCACCGCTGCCGCGAGCTTCGCGACGTTGCGGGCGAACAGCACCGGCGGCACTCCGGAGACGCCGAACAGCACCGCCGCACGCTCCCGCGCGGTGGCGAACTCGGCCTCGCTGGGCTTCTCCTGGGCCCGCAGGACGTGGCCGGCCCCGATCGACTGCAGGGGCGGCGCCGCCGACTCGGCCTTGCCGTTGTAGACCCAGGAGCGGTCTGCCAGCAGGGCGTAGGTGGCGATCAGCAGACTGCTGACCTGCTTGTCCAGGCCGGTCCAGCCGAGCTTGGCGATCCACTGGCGGATGTCCTCCACCTTGTACTCGCCCGTGATCTGCTGCTGGGCGGCGTACTGGTCGATCCGCCGGCGCCACTCGGTGCTCAGGGTCAGCGGCCCGTCGTGGACCTCCCCAAGTTCCAGCGGGTGCACGATCTTCTTGACGACGGCCATCTGCCCGCGGTCGAGTTCCACGCGCCCGGAGCCGTCCTCCATGGCCTTGGTGATCCAGCCGAGCACGGTCTTCAGCTCGGCAGGGGTGATTGCCTTGCGGTTGCCGGACGGGTCGAAGTTGGGGTGCTTGGGGTACAGCTCCTGGAAGACACCGTCGGCGATCCGGAGCATGTTGCCCTTGAAGCCTGCGGCGGCCTCCAGCCGGGGCTTGTGGCCGGGCAGCATCGACAGCAGGTGGCCGTCCTCCCCCACCGGTGCACCGGCGTTGGCCTCGTCCAGGCGACTGATGCCGTACAGCTGGCCCAGCGTGACGGTGAGCTGGGAGGTGAGGTTGTCCCGCTGCGCCTGGAGCTGGTGCCGCATGCGGATGCGGTCCTCGGCGGAGTAGTTGACCGCGAGGTCGTCGAGGCGCTCCCGCTCCAGCACGTAGTTGATCTTCAGGAGCCGCCCGAGCTGGCCGGCACGCTGACGCGAGAGGTGCGCCGGAAGCCACACCACGGCGGGCTGGTGGTGCCGCTCGTCCCGCAGCAGCTGACGGACCCGCGCGGCGTCGTTGCTCGGGTACTGGCCGGCAACGTCGAACGGGTAGTCGATGACGAAGCGCACCCGCCCGTCCACCGAGGGGATGAAGTGGTCGTCCGGGATCTCCTGGGCGTCACGGACGTTGCCGAAGACGAACTCGGCGGTGCGCTTGGTGCCGCGCCACACGATCTCGTGCTCGCAGACGAACCCCTCAGTGTCCTTGATGTCCAGCGCGTTCCAGAGGGTCTCCTTGATCCAGACGCGCCGGGCGCTCACCCGGTCGACCTCGCCGACGGCGTCCAGCAGCGGCTCGACGTCGAGATCGGACAGGTGCAGGGCGAACACCGGGTCGTTGCCGCCGTCCGAACGCAGCTCGCCGCCGAACTCGCCCTGCAGTTCCTCCAGGCGGGCCAGGGCCACCTTGTCGTCGGTGATCGTCCGGGTGCGCTTGACGGAACCGTGGTTGAGGTCCGCAAGTCGGCGCGCGGTCAGCCGGGCCAGGGCCGGGACCTCGGGGGTCAGGTAGGCCAGCAGGAGTGTCTTGACTAGCCGGTCGGTGGCCTGGAAGTCGGCGCTCTCCTCGCCCTGGTAGCGCTCCACCATCCAGAGGCGGACCTTCTCGTAGAACCGGTTGGCCTGCTCGCCCTCCTTGCGGAGCTTCTCCGTGAACGCGTCGCCCATGCCTCCGGCGAGGACGTCCCACAGGTCGCCCAGCGGGATGATCTGGCCGACCTTCATGTCCCCCCGGCGCCGCCACAGCAGCTCCTGGAGCAGCTTCAGACCGGTGCGCTCCCGCTGGAGCGCACCCGACAGCGCGACCAGGACGTTTAGCAGGGCCGGCGTCAGTGGGTACACGTCGCGGAAGTCCGACCAGTCCGCCTGAGTCGCGCCCTGGGAGTCGAGCAGTGCGTCCTTGACCCGCGCGTTCGCCTGTTCGAAGTCGGCGAAGGCCGTATTCAGGGCGGTCCGGGCCTCCGGGGAGCGGGGCTTGAGCACGCGCTCCTTGATGATCGCCGGGAGGTTCCGGTCCTCCAGGTTGATCACGTCGAAGCGCTCGGCGAGATAGCCGACCTGGGACTCCAGGTTCTTGACCTCGGCGCCCGTGACGTCTTCGCCGACGAGCTGGGAGAGGTTCCTCTGCCGAGAGATGAAGGAGACGATCGGCACTGGCCGGTCCGCCACCCCCGACTCGATGATCTTGACGAGCTTGCCGACCTCGGTCTTCACGAAGTCCTGGTCGCTCATCCTGGCCTGGAGCCAGAGGATTAGCTCGTCGAGGAATAGCACGATGCCGTCGTAGCCGAGCGACTTGGCGTGCCGACTGATGACGGACAGACCGTCCTCGAGCGGGATGAAGGCGTTCGCATCGCCGCTGGCGCCGCGAGCGTAGGACTTCATCGGACCGCTGAGCAGCGCGGAGACGAGCGCCTCACGCAGCGGATCGCCCTGTGGGGCCGCGAACGCGCGATCCAGGTCCGCGCTGGTCCAGCCGGTGGAGGGAGCCGCGGCTTCCTCCAGGGGCACCAGGTCGTCCTCATCCGCGTCGCCGGGGTGCACCGCGCTGCCGCCGACGGCCCGGTCCCCGAGCTTGCGGATGAACAGCTCGTCGCCCTCGATGCTGCGGTTGTAGCGGGCGTCGTCCAGCATTGCGTCGGCCCGGTAGACCGGCGGCGTCGGCGCGTTCGGGTCTATGCGGCGGATTGCGCGGACGTAGCCGCCGAGCAATGCGGAGTCCAGGTCGACGGCGCCGACGAGGTGGTACGGGACCATGAGGAACCGGCGGTCGCGCAGCCAGTCGTCGTGCTCGGCGATGACCTCCTGCAGCCGCGGCTTGGATCGGGCGGCCGGATCGTTGTTGAGCACTGCGTGGAGCACGGACATAAAGTGGCTCTTACCGGAGCCGAACGATCCGTGCAGGTACGCGGCGTTCGACGAGCCGTCACGGACGGAGCTGCGGACGAGGGTGAGCGCCTTGCCGAAGGCTTTCTTCAGCTGATCGGTGACGACGTACTCGTCGACCAGACGCTGGGTGTTCTCGAACCCGCCGGACAACTCGACCTTGAACTTGCCTGCGAGGACCGCATCGGGGATGTCCAGGACGTCCCGGAGGAAGAGCTCAGTGCTGGACATCGCGGGTCGCGGTTCCCTTCGTCGTGGAATTCATGTCGGTGCGATCGTGCAGTGGCTGCACGTTACTTGGCCGCGACCCTGCCGCGCTTGGGCGCGGACGGACGCCAGGAGAGCAGCGCATCCGTGGTGATGTGGTGGTCGCGCTGCTGGGCCTCCAGCCACTCCTGGCAGTCGGTCGCGGGATTGCCGTCCCACTCGGCATCGAACCCGCCGTGCCACTGCTTCAGCCAGGGCAGTAGCTCCAGCATCCCCGCGAGAAGCGGAGTCAGCTGTTCACCCTGCCAGTTGTCCCGCTCCACCCGGTCGGTCACGAGGTTGATGATGGCCTGCGCCTGGTCACGGTGATCCCAACCGGCCCAGCCGAGAACCAACTTGGGGTCAGCCTCCGGCCCAGCATCCGGGTAGGAGATGAAGCGCTCCTTCGGCACATCGAGCTTGCCCCGGTTCGACCAGTACGAGTGCTTCCGGAAGTCCGCGCCGGAGTATTTCGGCGGGACCGCAATGTCGAGCCGCTCGCCCGTCCGGTCCTCCTCGCGCTGCTGTTCCCACATCTTCTCCCACTGCTCACGCTTGCGGAGCCCGGGATCCTTGTAGCGCAGGGAAGCAAGGTAGGGGACGTGCTCGTCCGCAAGGATCTCGCGCAAGACGTCGGCGAGTCTGAGGTCGCGCTTGCCGAGGTGGTCAGCTGCATAGAGCTCGGCAACGGCGTGAACATCTACATCGTTGGTGAACAGGTCCGCAAGCTGCGCAGGCGTGAGCGTACGCGGCTGGCGCATGCCGTCGCGGGTGTGGAACCAGAGGTCCTCGTGCTCGCACCGGTCGAGCAGCCAGGTACGAAGGGCCTCGGCTTCCTTGCTCTCCCAAGTGGGCGACGACCAGCGACGCTTGCACTCTGGACGCTCGATGAGCGCGAGGTCGCGGCGCCTGCCGATCATGTCGATTCGACGCTGGACAATCTCGCGATACCACACGGGCCAGTGTGAAGGGATCTCAGCAACAGGAGTGGAGCCGTGCCGGTCGAACCAAACGGTCTGCGCCTCACCAGCTGCCACCTTCCGGGCAAGCACGATCTCGAAGGCGCGCTCGCCAAGAGCAAGCTCGGGAACGTCATCAAGGTTAGGAACAGTAAGAGCTGCCGTCTCGGCATCTGTGAGCAAGCCGTACGAGCCGTAGACCTGCCAGTCCAGCTCCTCCTGTAGCGCGATCATCTGGCGGCGAATGGTGGCATGGCTGGCCCGGGCAGCAATGAGATCAGCACGAGTGGGCGTGCCTGGACGGTCAACCACGGCCGTGGGTTCAAGAGCCGCGACTGCCTGCCCGAGCTTATCGAGCATGCGACCGAAGGACCGGGGAAGAACAGCAGGAACAGGGAACTCTTGGAGCTTGGTACCGGTGAACTCATAACGCTCAAGCCAAGCCTCGGCGGTCCACCGATTGCCCCCACCACTAGAGTTGTCAGCCCCGCCCTTAGCCTGGCTTACCTGCTTCAACCAGAAGCACGCCGTCGACGAGTTCAGCAGGCCGAGCAGTCCGAGATGCTCATCCTCCGACGCACCTTCCGGCAACTTGATCACCGGCGCGGACTGCTTGAATACCTTCCCGCCCCGGTCCAGCACGAAGTGGTTGTGTGTAGCCACAAACGCGAACGCAATCGACAACGGCGTTCGAAGCTTACTCACGGTCAATCGACCGTACTCAGACCACTTCAATCCACCCTCCACCTTGGTCTGGCGACCGAAGAGCAGATTATTTGAGATAGTGGTCCGACACGTCCACAGGCGCCGCCCGAGGGGCGATTCACGCTCGACATCAATTGCTACGAAATCCGCAGAATACGGAAACAGGGCCACATCAAAGTCACCCTCTCCCCACTCTCGCAGAAGGTCGCCGGTAACCATTTCCCGCAGCCACTCGTCAGCTATTCCTGCCCGTACAGCACTTCGACGAGGCAGCAAGAATAGGTCATCCTCCAGCGTGAAGCAAGTGATCCCGATAGAGTCGGCAACATCATCAAGCTTTCTCGCGCCAGAATTTTGCACAGCTTCCAGTAGATCGCCAGCACCACCACCACTCAGCGACCACGGATGCTTGGCGTAGGCTTCGCGGTCTATCTCCGCCGCACTAATGTACTCCGAGTCGCTCCCCGGCTTCACAACTTGCTCAACAATGGCTCGCCAAACCTTGCCCTCAGGTGCCACCTCTGGTTGCCCGGGCTCGCCCTTAACGCCCAGCATTGCACGCACCGGGTCCGACCATCCCCGCTCAGTGTTTCGCCCAACGAGGATCACCGTTGGGGTGCCGTGTCCGGGAATGTAGGCGCCCGAGGTGTCGATGATGTGCGTCAGCTTCACCGTCCGGAAGAACTCCTCGATGAGCTTCTTCCCGAACTCCCGCTTCATGAAGGAGTTCGACGTGATCTGTCCAGTGAAACCCTGCTGCTCGCGCGTCGCCAGCTCGAAGATCCGCTGCGCGAACGGCACCGACAGCGCGTACTTCCCCGAGCAAGCCGAATACGCGTCTCGGTAGTTCTCGTTCTCCTGCTTGTCCTTGACCGTGATGTAGGGCGGATTTCCGACGACTACGTGGTAGGAGTGCCGCCCCAGCAGGTCACAGCTGCGGACGAACTCGTTCACGTCTTCCGTTGAGTACGCGAACGCCCCCTCCGACTCCTCCTCGTCCCCATCCTCGTCCAGCCCCATGGCCGAGAACAGGTCGTCCTCCGACTTGCCCTTCTGCTTACGCTTGCCCACGCCCCGTCCGTGCAGCAGTGAGTCGCCGACCGCGACGTTGATCGGGAACTTCGGTGCTTGGTCCAGCCGCTCGACCCCGGCCTCCTTCAGCGCCGCGACGAGCAGCCGGAAGCGGGCGATGCTCACCGCGAACGGGTTCTTGTCGCAACCATGCACCGCCTCAAGTGCGGCCCGCACGTTCGCCCAGTCGTCGACGCGCGGTCCAGCCTCGTCCCGGTACTTCACGAGCAGTCGCTGGAACATGCCCAGCAGGAAGTGCCCGCTGCCGCATGCCGGGTCGATTGTCCGCAGCCCACGCCGCTCAACGAGACGCGACTCGCTCTCGCGGATGGTCAGCTCGGGCCAGAGCCCGAACTCCTCCACTGCCGGCTCTAGCGTGAGGTCGAGGATGAACTCCTCCACGAACTCGGGCGTCTGCAGCAGCGCGTACGTCTTCCGCGCATGCTCGCTGAGGTTCTGGTACAGGTCGCCGAGGAACCGGGTGTCCCAGTCCTCGCTCTCGAAGAGGTGGACTGCTTCCCCGTCTTCGCCCCTGCGCCGCCAGAACGCCAGCAGCGCCCGCGCCGCCTCGTAGCTCGGTGTGAGCCCCCACAGCGGGTTGTGGTTGCGGTCGAAGAGCCCGCCTGCCGTCTCGTTCGCCGCCGCGATGTGATCGAATGCCGCGACGAGCCAGTCGCGGTCATTCTGCTCGGGGTTCTCGCGGAAGTACGCCTCGTGGCGCTCCTCTGCGATCTCCAGCCGTTCGCCGGGGCCGGCGATCCATGGCCACTCGATCAGCCCGTTGTCCTCGCAGAAGCGGACGAACACCGTGCCGAGGACCCAAGCGACTGCAGACTGGGTGATCCGCTCCTCGCGCCAGGTCTCGTACCGTGCCGCTGTACGCCCCGCCTCCCACGCCTGCTGGTACTCGTCGTTCAGCGTCTGGGCAAACTCGGATACGTCCTGGCTGCGCTCTCGCAGGTCGTCTTCCAGAGCCGCCACCTGCTTGCGCAGGTCCTTCAGCAGCTCGTTCTGGTCCACTCCCCGACCCGTCACAGTGCCCGTCCCTTGTCCGTTCATCCGTCGGTCCAGGCGGACCGTGCGGTTCCCCATTTTGCCAGTTCGGTGCACCCGAACGATCGGCTGTTCCGAAGCTCGGGTCCGCCTCAGAGGCGCATATCGTCAGGCGGCGGCACTCCGCGCTCGGAGCTCGTCTAGGAAGTCCTTGATCAGCACGGCCCGCTCGGCCTCGCCGAGCACCTCGACGATCATTCCGTCCAGTTGCGGGGTCTCGTGCGGCGCCTCCTGTGGGCAGAGCAGCCACAGCCCGTGCGGGGCGTCGGCCTCCCGGCGGGCCGCGTTCTGCAGGGTGACCAGCAGTTCCCGCCCGCCGGCGTCCTGGTATCGGGCAACCAGACCCGCGTCGTGGAGGAAGAGCACGTCCGTGGACCCAGTTGTCTCGACTCGCTCACGCAGGTGCTCACTCACTCGGGACCATGCGCCCTTGACGTACGACGCGAGCCCTCGCGGCAGTTCGCCGGACTCGGTGAACTTGGTGTCGATGGTCAGGACGCGTTCCCACTCGGTGCCGTGCTGGGCCGCGAGGGCACGGAATTCCCGGAGGAACAGCCCGCCCAGCGAGACCGGCTCCACGCCATATGCCTGGGCGATGAGGTCTGCTGCTCCGGGAAGGTGCTTGCCTCGAAGGGTCAGGGCGAGGAAGCCTCCGCGGCGCAGGGCGTCGTCCAGCTTGGCCCCGAGGAGTACCTTCGGGTCTCGGCCGGCTGCCGCCGAGGCTGCGGCCACGCCTGCCGCGCTCGGGAACAGTGTGGTCGTGGTGGCCGAGGCGGTCATTGAGCGAACGCCCTCCGGCACCGGGGCGCGGAAGCGCTTGGTCTCCGAGTCATACTCGAGAACGAATCCGGCGTTCTGGAGCGCCTGCTTCAGGGCCTCCTCCAGTTCGACCGCAGTCGGCTGGCCCAGATCCAGATCAGGGAAGCGCAACCGCACCTTGGCGAGGAGTTCCTCCGCGGTCGCGCCCCGATCGCGTCGCACGCCGGCGGCGGCCTGCGAGATTCGGATTGCCTGCGCGAGGCCGAGGCCCCTCGGGTACAGCTCCAGGCGCGGGGAGTACAGGGCGTCCTGAGCGGCTGCCGACGCCAGTGCCACCATCCGACCGTCCGACAAAGGAGTCATGCCCGACGGCACTGGCACGGATCGCAGGTCGCGGATCACGACGGCACGGTCCGGCAGTGGCTCGGTCTGCGCGAGCCGGTCCGCCTGCTGTCCGAGCGACCGCGCGTAGTCGGCGAGCTCAGGCGCGCTGGGATCATTGGTCCCCGCCAGTGACTCGCACACGATGAAGACCCGGCCGCTGCGTCGAAGCACGGCAAGCCGCGGCTGTCCGTCATCGTCCTTGTCTCGCGGCCATGCTTCCGCCTCGACAGCCGCGCGGACCACGGCGAGCGCGAGCGCCTCCGCACGCTGTGAGTCCTCTTCCCGTACGCCCTTGCGGATCCGCAGGTCGGTCGCCGCTTCCTGCGCGGTGACAACGCGCCCTGCCCCGGTGACGAAGGCGACGATCTCCTCCCGCAGCGTCGCCAGCACAGGATCTGCCGCCCAGGACTGGATCGCAGCCACATGGCTCCGCGAGACTGTCGCCTGCGAGACGTCCAACGCCTTGGCGATATCCGTCTGCGAGCACCAACCCGGCGGTGTGGAGAGCGCCCGGTCGGCGCCGGGCAGGCCGAGCGTGAGCCGAATGATGTCGCGCTTGCGCGAGCCCTTGCTGGCCGGGCCAGGGTCGAGGTGGGCGGCGAGCTCGTCGATGCTGGCACGGGCTGCAATGTCCGCCGGCAGCTCTGCCAGGTCCACCTGCGGGGCCACGGCCGCGGTCCCCGAGCCTCCTGCCGGCTTCGGGGCGGGCGCGGAGGCCTTTCGGAGCTTCGCCGTCCACTGCTTGTGCCGACGGTTGAGTTCCTTGCGGATCACCGCACCGGCGCCCCGGGCCCGGGCGATCTGATGCAGCGGTACGTTGAGGAGTTCGCCGACGGTGGTCGCATCGAACGAGTTGGCCACCGACTGCGCGCGCGGCGAAAGGCCGGCGTCCTTGAGCAGGGTGTCCGCTTCGGCCTGCGCGGCGACGCGGTCGCGGGCGGCCTCCAGGTCCTCCGTCTCGTCGTCCTCGTCGTCCGGAGCTACCGCATCGGCTTTGGCGAACACGGACTGCCAGGCTTCGTGCATCTGCCGCAGGGTGTCGAAGCGGCGATCGGCGTCCCGGTGGAGTGCCCGCCGGAAGAACGCCTTCAGTCCTTCCTTCAGGGCGGGCTCGAAGACGTCCTCCGCGATCACCGGGTACTCGTCGTCGGTGGTGCGGGGATCGGTCATCTCGTCGCCCCAGCGGGGGCGCTCGCCGGACGCCATCTCGTGCAGGGTGACGGCAGCGGCGTAGTACTCGGCGTGGTTGTCGAAGACCGGCCGGCGCGGTGTGTCGAGGAACGGGTCGAGGTAGCCGCGGGTGCCGGCTTTCACGTCCCGTTCCGATGCCTCGGCGAGAGAGAAGTCGAAGAGCACCAGCTGCCAGGACCGGTCGGCCCGCTGGAGCACGCCAAAGTTGTCCGGCTTGAGATCGCGGTGCCACACGCCCTTGCCCGCCAACTGGTCGAGGGCGGTGAAGAGGTCGCTGCTGAAGCGCTCCAGCTCGTGGTAGGTCAGGCGCCCGTCCCCACGCAGTCGGGCACCGAGTGAGCGCTCGCCGGCGTACTCGAGGTCCAGCACCGTCCGGTTGTGGATCTTGCGCGGACCGTCGAGCAGCCGCACAACGGCCCCACCGCCGACCTTGGCCAGCACATCCGCCTCGGATTCCAGGCGGTCGTCGCGGGTCTCGTCCAGGGCGACCTTGAGCACGCGCCGATCGACCCGGATCGCGCCCCCGAGATCCTCCAGCTCGCGCCGCACGAGCAGGGCCCTGGCGGTGGCACCGGTGCCGAGGACCTTCTCGACGGTCCACTCCGCATCGATGCTCTGCCCTGCCATCGCCGCGAGCGGGTCGACGCCGACCTGCGCCGACACTTCCGTGGCGGCTGCGTGCTCGATTCGGTCGAGTTCGTCCAGGAACCGGTCCACCGAGTCGAGCCGTTCAGCCACGTCCGCCCGGGTCGCCTGGAACACCAGGCCGTCGAGTTCTTCCGACACAGCGTCCGACACGGCGGACGGACGCAATCCACCGTCGTTCGTCAGCCGCTCGATCATGGCGCTGCGCCGCTCGGCCGGCGGCTCACCGGCCAGGATGAGGTGGGCGAGGGCTCCGAGGCCGAAGATGTCCAGGTCGACCGGGTCGGCGAACTCCATCTCGAACTCCGGCGCCAGGTAGACCTGTGCGGCGTTCTCGACGTGATCGCCGCCGGCGCTGGGGGTGCCGAGGGAGGTGTGCGAGGTGCTGTCGAAGTCGCGGGCGGCGACCTGCCAGTCGATGATGCGCACGACCGGGTTGGAACCGTCGGACTTGCTGGATACGTACACCGATCGGGCCGCGAGCGCGCGGTGGTAGAGCGAGCGCTGGTGGGCGTAGCGCAGCGCGTCGGCGATCTGGCGTACCAGTTCCAGCCGGGTCTCGTGGGTCAACGAGGCGCTGTAGGTGGCCAGGTAGGCGTCCAGGCGCAGGTCGGCGGCGCGGTGGTTGAAGAGGATGGCCGGGCCGCCCTGGTGGTCGCGGAACTCCCGGGCCTGGGCGATGCCGCGGTGGCTGATGCCCTGGAGGACCTGGTACTCGCGCCGGGCGGCTCGTTCGACCGAGTTTCGGGTCTCCGCGGTGGCCTGGAGGCTCACCAGGTAGACGCGGACGCGGCCTTCCTCGCGGATGGGCTGCTCGCGGATGGCAAGGCGGTCCTCCCAGGTGGGGCCTCCGTCAAGGGGGCGCCCGGCGAGGTTCCAGCCGTCGCCGAAGTTCAGGTGGGCGGTGGATGCCTTGACGCCGATCCTCTT
The DNA here is from genome assembly GCF_042749955.1 of Kitasatospora sp. NPDC059462. Taxonomy (NCBI): domain Bacteria; kingdom Bacillati; phylum Actinomycetota; class Actinomycetes; order Kitasatosporales; family Streptomycetaceae; genus Kitasatospora; species Kitasatospora sp. NPDC059462. The sequence continues at coordinate 92,838 of NZ_JBHYUU010000005.1, forward strand.
CATGAGATCGGGCAGGGCCCGCGCCAGCTCGAATCGCTCGCGCCGGGCGGCCTCTGAGTCTCGCTGCGGCGGCAGGCCGAGGAAGTCCTGCCAGATACGGGGCAGGCCGCTGGCGCCGTCGTCACGGCCGTAGACGTTGGTCTGCTGGCCGGCGTCGAGTTCGGATCGCAAGCTCGGGGCGGACAGGAACACCGCCGGGGAGATGAACGGGATGCGCACGCTGGTGTGGAACTTCCCGGCGGCCCAGGAGAGCTTGCTCCGCAGTTCCTTGGACTTGAGGTCGGTCAGGTGCAGCGGGTTGTCGATCGTGCGGAGTCGGTCGGGGCCGTGGAAGTTCCAGGTACTCCCGTTGTTGACGAGACGCCCCGGGTGCGCTTTGAGTTCCACGAGGAAGAGGCCGCGCGGCACGAGAATGAACAGGTCGCACTCGTTGACGCGCCCCGAGGAGGCCGTGAACGAGAAGGTTGCCCAGGACCGGAAGGGCTCCGCCTGCGGCATCAGTGCCTTGACGTGGTCAAGCGCTTCCTGCTCGTGCGGGAACGGGGAGGGGCGTTCCTGGAACCAGCGCTGCACGCGCGGCGGTGCAGGCTTCGGCCGACGCGCCCCCGAGTTGCCGTCCTTGCCCACTGCCGACACCCCTGCGCCTCCCTGTTCCTTACACCCCGGCCGCGGACGAACCACGGCCTCCCTCCACGGCCTTGACCCTATCGGTCGGGGCCGACAGGTGGGGGTGTGTAGTCCTTCCCGTGATCAATCGGTCCCTTGGTTCTCGCTGCGCCGTGCCGTGGGTCCTTCCAAGGCGGCGTTTCCGAAACCGGTCGATCACTGTCAGGTACAGTCTGCACTGCTTCGGTGATCAAGCAAAGGGGGAATGATGATCTTCGCGGCTCGCTTTCGGCATCGGCGATGGGTTGGTGCTGTCGCCCTGGTGGTGGCGTTGGCTGGCCCGCTGTCGGGCTGTAGCGGTTCCACCCCCCTGTCTGCGGACGGGGTTCCTCCGGCGGCCCGGCATCTCCAGGCATTCGACCCGCCGACGTCATTCGACTTCGGCGACGGCAACGGCACGGGGGACGCACTCGACGAGGGCGTCCAGCCCTCGACATCAAGCCCTGCACGGCAACGGCCGGCAATCTCGCTGAAGGACACGACCGCCTTCGTGACCACCGAGGACGGCGTGAAAGCCGTCGACGCCGTCACCAGGAACACGCTCTGGAGTGCGAGCAGCACCATCCCCGCTACGAAGAGCGGCTTCGGGTCCGAGAGGGCCGCTCCACTGCCCGCCCATTTCCACGGCGTTGACGCCGTGCTCGTGGCGTTCTCCCGTTTCATCCCGGGCACGGGGACCGGCAGGGGCCGAAACGTGATCGAGGTACTGGCCGCCGACTCCACGACGGGCAAGACCGTCTGGACCGCTCAGGTCGACCTCGTGATAACGCCTCTGGACAAGGAGGCTCTGAGCCGCGACGACTCGCTGCTCGCCGACGGCATCAGGGCGGCCCAGGTGGTGGCCGTGGACGACCAGAGCGTGGTCGTGTCCGACGACGAGACGACCTATGTGGTCGACGCGGGATCCGGGCAGCTTCGATGGACCAGGGCAGATTTCCACGCGATGCAGCTTGTCGACGGCATCGTGACCGGTGCCGAGGCTCCGACATACGGCGAGCGTCAGCTCGCGGGCTACAGCGCATCAGACGGCAGTCCCCGGTGGTCGGCGGTCCACACGGAAAGCCACGCCGTCGCCTCCCCTGCTGGCCCCGGCCTGCTCGCGATGTCGGCCTCCGATGGGTTCGTCATCGTTGACGCCCGCACCGGAGCGATCCGCGCCCACCCCGGGCCAGGAGCGTATGTGCACCCCTGGCACTGCGACTTCGACGGAACGTCCGTCATCCTCTGCAACGACCAGCTGTTCGGCCAGACGCACTCGATCGCGGCCTTGGACACGACGTCGATGAAATGGCTCTGGTCGATCACAGAGACGCCGGGAGGACGACTCGTGCCGGTGGTCACCGCCGTGTGGCATGGAGCGGTGTACGGCCGGACGACCAACGGCAATGTCATCCTCGACGCCCGCACCGGTGCCGACCGGGCAACCCCGAAGCTGGCTCCCTTCCTCGTCAACGCCTACGTCGGCATCGAGGACCGAGGCCACAGCATGAGTCTGATGCGCTCCACGGGGTAGCGGTACGCAGTGCCGGCAGGCTGCCGACTCCATGCAATTGGACCGCGCCCGCCACTGGACGAAGAGCCTTCGAGTGAGCCGATCATGGCAGGCCCACTTGAAGGCTCTTCGTCAGCTACAGACGCTCGGGCGTTCCGATGCCGAGGAGGTCCATTCCCTGGCGGAGGGTCTGGCCGGTGAGCTGGCAGAGCAGCAGCCGGGTCTCCATGACCTCGCGGCTGGGGGCCTTGAGGACGGGGCAGTGCTCGTAGAAGGTGGTGTACGCCGCGGCGAGGCTGTGCAGGTAGGCGCAGAGGCGGTGGGGCTCGAAGGTCTCGGCGACGAGGTCGATGGTGGTGCCGAACTCGTCGAGGAGGAGGCCGAGGGCGCGTTCGGCCGCTTCCAGGGCGAGGTCCTGGTGGGCGGTCGGGGTGACGTCGTCGGGGGCTTTGCGCAGGATGGACTGGATGCGGGCGTAGGCGTACTGGAGGTAGGTGCCGGTGTCGCCGTTGAGGGAGACCATGCGGTCGGCGTCGAAGATGTAGTCGCGGGTGCGGGAGGTCGACAGGTCGGCGTACTTGACCGCGCCGATGCCAACCTGCTTGGCCCGGTCTTCGAGTTCCTCGGTGGCGAGCTGGGGGCTCTTCTCGGCGACGACGGTGCGGGCCCGGTCGACGGCTTCGTCGAGGAGGTCCATGAGGCGGACGGTCTCGCCGGAGCGGGTTTTGAAGGGCTTGCCGTCCTTGCCGAGGACGGTGCCGAAGCCGAGGTGCAGGGCGCGGACGTTGTCGGGGAGCCAGCCGGCGCGGCGGGCGGTCTCGAAGACCATCTGGAAGTGCAGGGCCTGGCGGCTGTCGACGATGTAGAGGAGCTGGTTGGCGCCGAGCATGCCGACGCGGTCGCGGATGGCGGCGAGGTCGGTGGTGGCGTAGCCGTAGCCGCCGTCGCTCTTCTGGACGATGAGCGGGGTCGGTTCTCCGTTGGGGCCCTTGATGTCGTCGAAGAAGACGCACAGGGCTCCGTCTGAGCGGACTGCGACGCCGGAGGCTTCGAGGTCGGCGCACACGTCGGCGAGCATCGGGTTGTAGTAGCTCTCGCCGACTGCGTCGGCGTCTTCGAGGAGGACGCCGAGGCGGGCGTAGACGGCTTCGAAGTAGACCTTCGACTCGTCGACCATGCCCTGCCAGGACGCGACGGTCTCGGCGTGGCCGGCCTGCAGCTCGACGACGCGCCGGCGGGCGCGATCGGCGAAGTCGGCGTCGCTGTCGAACTTGGCGCGCGACGCCTTATAGAGGCGGTTGAGGCGGGACATCGACGGCCCGGAGTCGTCCGGCTCGGTGCCTTCGTCGAGCTCGGCGGGGTGCTCGATGAGGTACTGGATGAGCATGCCGAACTGGGTGCCCCAGTCCCCGAGGTGGTTGCGCCGGATGACCTTCTCGCCGGTGAACTCGAGGGCGCGCACGAGCGCGTCCCCGATGATCGTGGAGCGCAGGTGGCCGACGTGCATCTCCTTGGCGATGTTCGGCTGGCTGTAGTCGATCACCGTGACGCCGGCCTCGGCGTTGCTGCCCACGCCGAGGCGGGCGTCGGCCGCGCGGGCGGCCAGGCGCTCGAGGATGGCGGCGTCGGTGACGGTGACGTTGATGAAGCCGGGCCCGGAGACCTCCAGGTTCGCGATCACGTGGTCAGAGCCGAGGTTCTCGAGCACGCGCGCGGCCACTTCGCGGGGGTTGGCGCGAAGCGGCTTGGCCAGGCTCATGATGCCGTTGGCCTGGAAGTCGGCGCGGTCGCTTCGTCGCAGCTGGGGGTCGCTGTCCGCGGCGTCGGGGAACGCAGTGGAGATCGCCTGTGCGAAGCGCTCGCGCAGCGCGTCGGCGATGGAGAGGACCGTAGGCATAGATCGAAGGACCACTTCTGTGAGAGGGCGGATCCGCGGACGGGCCGCGGGAGTCGCACAGCGCCACCCCGTCGAGCGGTCGGCGCCGTCTGCCGAGTATCCCATGCCCCGCACAGCTAACGGCCCGATTACCTCGTCGCGGAGCGAGGCACCAGACACCCAAGGCCCTTGACCGTAGATCATCCTGAGTGATCATCAGCACCAACGGTGGAGCCCTCCACCTCCGGGGAGGCGCGCGTTCCGCATCCCCCTTGAGTCGAATCCGCAAATTCGATCGAACACAGCGTGATGGAGCGGCTACGGTGGCAAGCCTGCTGTGCGGCACTCGGGAGGGGTGTGGGGTGAGCAGGCTGTCTGGGGGTGCGGGTGGTTCGCCGGGCGTCGCCGCGGCGATCCGGGCGGTGTTCGCCGATGACGGTGGGGAGCGTGTGCTCGACGATCCGGGGTTCGGTGACGTCACTGGTGCGTTGCGGCGGCTGCGCTACGAAGGGCGGGAGCTTGTGGCGAAGCTCCGGTCACGGGCGGCGGCGCACACGGAGCACGCGCTCGCGGCGGAGGCGGCGCGTCGTCTGGGTGCGCTCGCGGTGGACGGGTTCGGGCATATCGAGGTGTGCGTTCCCGACCTGGTTTCACTGGATGACCGTACGGCGGCTCTGGTGTCGCCCTACCTCGGGATCCCGCTCTCCGCCTCAACGGACGGCCTGGCCGGCTTGTCGACGGAGGAGATCGAGAATCTCCTCCTGGCGGCACTGGGGCGCGGTGTGGAGGCGTCCGGGTGCATTCCGCGGAACATGTTCCGACAGAGCGGCCGAACGGTCCTGATCGACTGGGAGGACGCGCTGCTCGTCCCGGTGGGCACCGACGCCCCCGGTGCGCTGACCGTGATGAAATGGGACATCGCGTGGTCTGACCTGTTCGGCCGCGATCTGGGACTCAGAAGGCGCATCACGGCGGGGAGCGTCGACGAGCCGACGCTGGACGGTTTCGAGTCCGTACTCGCTGCCTGGCTGCCGGCCGGACTGGCTGCGCAGGAGGTGCGTCGTCGCGGCATCGAGTTGACGCTCGCGAGCGAACTGCCCGCCGCGGGGCCGAAGTCCGCAAGCGCTGCCCGTCTGGGGCATCTCGCCGAGGACGTCCTACCGCCCGGCCTCGGTGTCTTCCACACGGTGCTGACCTCGCGGCTGCGAGCAGACCAGGGCGAGGACGCCTATGCGGATCTCCTTCACCGGCTGGATGCCCTCACCGAATGCGCCGGTAGCGGTGGCAGCCGTCGCCTGGAGCGGTTACGCCGACCGTGGGTCCTCGCGATGTTCTCCACGGCCGAGCGCCCGTTGGCCACTGGCCTCCGATCGCTCGAACAGCTGGCCGCACGTCTGAAGGAGCTCCGTGGCACCGGCGGGTGGAATCCGGCATGTCAGCGCGCCGAGGTCGCCGAGGAAGTCACCACCCGCATTGCCCGGACTGCTCAAGCCATCCTGGGACTGGAGGGGTTGGAGCTCATCTTGCGCGGCTCGTGCGCGCAGGGAGTCCTCGGACACGGCAGCGACGTCGACTTCGAACTGAGCTCACCCAACCACCCCAACGGGCATCGGGCGCTTGAGGACCTCGTGATCGAGGCGCTCGCCTGCCTGGGCCTCGCCGCCGAGGGCTCCGCCGCCCGACCGACCGAGCGCGATGTCGTCAGCGCGAACGGGAAGTTCAGCCGCGACCTCCACGAGTGGTTCGAGCTGCGCCGGCCCGGCACGGACCATCACTCCCCTGGCTGGGTCGCCACCGCCATCGCCGCCCCGTCGACCACCGTCATCAGCCGGCCAAGCGAGTACGAGCAGCAGGGCCGCGAACTCACCGCCAAGTACCTGTGGTTCGAGTCCCGGGCGCTGCTGGCCCGGCTCGTGTTCACCCGTGCCGCAGTTACGCCGCCCCCGGTGAAGCTGGTCCCCCAGCTGTCGCTCCTGCACGAGCTCGTTCCGGCTGACAAAGCCGCCGAGGTGGAAGCCCTGGTGCGCCAGGCGTTCGCCCTGCGGGAGACGGCCGATCCCGCGCCGCCGGCCACCGGCCCGGACACGGAGGTGGAGCAGTTGGCCGGCCGGCTGGACGTGCTGCGTCGCCGCCTCGGTCTGCCTGGCCCGCTCAACCTGTAATCCCGTTCCGCCCCGATCCGCGCCATCTCAACCCGAGAGGTCAACCGTGATCAGCGACGCGATTCCACTGTCCACCAGCGATGCTTCGCACGTCTCCTTCGCGGACGGCTACACCTTCCATGTCCGCGGCGGCCAGATCACCGCCCCGGGCCAGCCGTGTCCGTGCGGCGGCCTGGAGCCGGTCCATCAGATCACCTCCTACCGTGAGGCGTACCCGCAGGCCCAGTTGTCGTTGACCGACGTCTGCAACATGGGCTGCACGTACTGCTCGTTCCGGGACCGGGTGCACGCCGATGGCAAGCCCGTCACGATCCCGCTGGAGACTGTGGTGCAGGGTCTTCGCGCCCACCGCGAGCGGCTGGTCGAGGAGGGCGCGCGCTACAGCCGGATCGACTTCGGCTTGGCGGGAGAGACCATGCTCGTGCGCCACATGCACGACACAGTCCAGGACTTGGTCGCCGAGAACCTCGTCGATTCCCCTGTCGCCGTGGTCTGGGCGGGGCCCATGGTCACCAACGCGACGCTGTCGATGACGACGGAGCTCGCCGAGCAGCTCGGCCCGCCCCAGGACATCAGCCTGGACGGGCCCAGGGACGTCCACGACCGGGTGCGCTTCTACACCGGTGGCCGCGGCGGCACGTACGATCACGTGCGTTCCGTGCTCGACCAGGTGCTGGCCCGCCACCCCGACATGGGGGTCTCGGCCGTCCTGACCGCATACTGCACCGACTTCGTGGCGATCTTCCGCCACCTCTTCGAGGACGTCGGTGCCCGCAACATCTACATGAAGCCGGTCAACGCCACCCACGACAACGAATACGCGCTCAACGCCGAGACCCTGCCGGCCTTCCGCCAGGGCTACGCCGACCTCGTCGAGCACATCCTCGCCCAGCCCCCGGAGGGCATCCTCGCCCGGCTACTCGCGCTGAACTCCGAGGACTTCTTCATGCGGTTCTTCTACCGCGTGAAGGACCGCGCGGCACAGGTCTACCGGTGCGGCGCCGGCAAGAGCGGCACCTACCTGGACACCAACGGCAACCTGTACCCGTGCGCGCACTTCATCGGCAAGTCCGGCTGGCACATCGGCCACGCCTCCACCGGTGTCGAGGACTCCGAGCGCCGCAAGTACCTCGACCTGGTCGTCGACCAGCGGGACGAGTGCTCCTCGTGCCCGTCGCGGTACGTGTGCGGCGGCGGCTGCTACTACCAGGCGGTCCTCGCGAACGGTGACATCACCAAGCCCGACGGCGTGAAGTGCGACCTGATCCGGTTCCTGACCGACCTGTCGGTCCGCCTCGTCGTCACCCTGCGCGAGCAGCACCCGGAGGTGCTGGACGCCCTGCCTTCGCCATACGGGCTCACCGCCGAGGCGCTCGCCTCGTCCCCCGAAGCCGCCTACTGGCCTGCGGCCCGCCTCGATGCCGCTGCCGACCGCGGACCGGCGCCTGTCCCGCTCGCCGGTCCGGGCAGGATGCGGGGCGGATTGGCCAGCCCTGCGGGACTTGCCGTCGCGCTCGCCCGAGGTGCCGAAGGACTCGCGGTGCGACTGGCGTTGGGCGATTCGCCCGACGCCGTCCAAGCGGTCCGCGTCCGCCTGCAGCCGTTGGGCGAAGGCGAGTTCACCCTTCATGATCTGGCTGCCGGGCAGTGGCCCGGCGAGCGGTACCTGCGGTGCACCCGCGACGGCGCCCGGTGGCTCTCAACACCCGACGCGCGATTCCGCCGTGTTCCGCATCCCGATCCCGTCTGGGAGAACGCCCACGACGTCCGCCTCTCCTGGGAGGCCGATCACCTGGAGCTGCTGCTGCCGCTTCCCGAACCGCTTGCTTCCGGCGAGGGGCTTGGTGTGAACGTGTTCGCGGACTTCACGGACGGCGGGTGGACGGCCTTGACGCTGCACGAGCCGTTCGCGGTCCTGGACCCGAACGCGAAGGGTCCGCTTCACCTGTCCGGCCCGGAAGCACCCGGGCGACCGACCGCGGATGGAGTCAACGGCCGCATACCCGTTGAGCTCACGCCGCTCGGTCGCTGGGCCGGGCTCCAGGGCAACACCTGCTGACGGGAGGCGAGATGCGCATTCTTCTGGTCACCCACCGGTTCGCTGGCGAGGAGGCCGGCGGGACGGAGATCCTGGCCGACGACCTCGCCCGGGCCCTCACGGCGCGAGGCTTGGACGTCGTGTGGCTGGCGGCCGGCGACCCGCCGTCGCCGCAGCGACACTCCGCGGCCGAGTACATCAGCGTGCCCGCGCTCTTCGCACGCGACTACCCGGTCGGCTGGCGCGAGCAGGAAGCCCAGCAGGCGGCGCGCATCGACCAGTTGCTCGCCTCGCGACCCGCCGTCGACCTCGTCCACGTGCTGCACTTCAGCCGCGTCGGCCTGGCGTTCCTCGACACCGTGCCGCTGCGGAACGTGCCGGTCGTCGCGACGCTGACCGACTACACCGCCGTCTGTCCCGACCACCAGCTCCTCGTGCGCTCCACCGGTGGCCAGTGCACCAGCACCGCGCCCTCGACCGGCTGCGTGGGATGTCTGGGTGCGCCGGCCGCGGCGGCTGGGGACGTGGAGTCGTGGCGAGCGCGCAATGTCGCATGGCTGAACGAGCGGGTGCGGGCGCTGTGGACGCAGACGCCGCACCAGGCGGTGGAGCTCGCGAAGGCCGGCGTAGCGGTGGACATGATGGTCCGGGACCAAGCTTGCTACGGGCTGCCCGGCAGTTGGCAGTCGTTGGTCGAGAGCAGTGGAGGCGGTGAGTACCTGCTGTTCCTGGGCCGTTGCTCACCTGAGAAGGGCCTCCGCGTCCTCCTTAACGCCCTCGCGGAAAGCCCGACCACGCTGCCTCTGCTGGTCGCAACGGTGCCGGACGACGCCGCGTACGAGGAGCGGATGCGCCTGGTCGCCGCCGCCGATCCGCGGGTGCGCTGGCTTCCTCCGCTCGCCCGCTCCGACGTCGGGCCGGTGCTGGCCGGCGCGCGGGCGCTGCTGGTGCCCTCGCAGTGGTGGGAGAACCATCCGATCGTGGCGCACGAGGCCCGGGCCCTGGGCGTGCCGGTGTGGTCCTCGGCGGTGCCGTCCATGCGCCACCTTGCGGACGACGAGGGCGTCCACCTCGTCGAGCAGTACGCCGACCCGGGTTCGTGGAGGCAGGCGATCGATGCCGCGACCGGATCTCAGGAGCCGCGGATGCCGTCGTTCGGCCGCCGGACGTCGGCGTTCGAGGCGTTCGTCGACGAGATGGTCTCCGTCTACAGGAAGGAGGTGACCAGGTGATGCCCGAGCAGGTGCGGCCGATTGAGGTGCCGGAGCGCTTTCGGAAGTTCCTCGTCACCGACGACTTCGACCGCTACGGGCTCGAACCGGGCCGGCCGACACCAACTCCCCAGTACCTGCAGGTGGAACTCACCGACCTGTGCAACCTCGCCTGCGCCGGGTGCGTGCGGGCGGTACACAACAGCAGCGGCGGGCACCTGGCCCTGGCCGCCTTCGTCGCGCTGCTCGAGCAGCTGCCCGATCTCGGCCACGTCTCCTTCGTCGGAGCCGGTGAGGCGCTGATCGTCCGCGACTTCGCCGCCTACGTCCAGGCGTGCACCGACCGGTCCGTGTTCGCCTCGACGAACACCAACGGCCTGCTCGTGCGCCGTCGTCTCCAGCCGGTCCTCGACGCCGGACTGGGCCTGCTCGCCATCAGCGTCGACGGCGCAGACGATGCCACGCTCGGGCGGATGCGCTCCGGCCTTCGCCGATCCCAGCTGTCCACCGCGCTGCGGGAAGCTGCGGAGATGACGCGACACCGCGACACCGCGCTGTCGGCCGCGGTGACGCTCTCCACCTCCAACATCGACCAGTTTCCCGCGATCGTCGATTTCGTCGCGGACCACGGCGTCACGCGGATCAGTGTGGAGAGTCTGCATCACTGGGGCGAGGACAAGACCCTCAATACCGAGTCCCTGTTCGCCGCTGCGCCCTCGCAGGTCGTGCGGCACCTGGAGGCCGGCCTCGCCCGCGCCGACGAGCTGGGGCTGCAGCTGTCGATCTTCGACTACTCCCGGCTGGCCTCCCCGGCCGCCGCGCGGGCCGTGTGCCCTTGGCCGTGGGACGCCAGCTACATCACCAAGGACGGCGACGTCACGCCGTGCTGCATCCACATGGAGTCCTCACCCCACAACGTGCTCGGCAACATCCACCAGTCGCCGATGGCCGAGATCTGGACCTCGAAGCCGTACGGGGCTCTGCGGGACTCCTTCGTCTCCCAGGCCCCTGCCTGGTCCTCGTGCGAAGGCTGCGTCTACCGAATGGAGTTCGGACGTGTCTGATACCCATCCGCCCGCCCTCCTGGGCAACCGCCCGACCGAGGACAGTCGGCGGCTGCTGCACCGGGCGGTCGACCTCGGCCTCGACTTCGCCTCCGGAGCCTTACGCGACGACCTCGTCCTGCGGCACGCGACCGTCAGCGAGCTCATCGACCGCTTCGCCAGCCCGCTCCCCCAGGACGGCGGAAACGCCGAGCAGTTCTTCGAGGCCCTGACCGAGATCGCCAGGTGGTCGATCTCCCAGGCGGACCCGCGCTACCTCGCGTTCCCCGACACCGGCGACAGCATCGCCGCGCTCGCGGCCGACATCGTCGCGTCCTTCCTCAACCAGAACCTGATCGCCTACGACCGCAGCGCTCCCGCCGCCAGCGTGATCGAGGCCCAGCTGATCACCTGGCTCCGGGAACTCATCGGCTACCCGGTCACAGCTCTGGCCGACTACCAAGGACTGGCATCGCTCGGCGGCATGTGGACCTCCGGCGGCAACATGAGCAACCACATCGCCATCGCCGCCGCCCTCGCCCACACCTACCCCGAGATCCGCACCACCGGCCTGCGGGCACTGCCCGAGCAGCCAGTGATCCTGCTGGCTGGCGGAGTCGAGCACTTCTCCTACCTCGCCGCCGCACAGGCCCTCGGCTTGGGCACCGACGGACTGCTCTGGGCGGACGCCACCCCGGAGTTCACCAGCGACCCCGCCTCCGTCGCCCGCCTGCTGGCCTCGTCGCCTCCGGGAAAGCGGATCTTCATGGTCGTCGGCGTCGCCGGCAACTGCCGCACTACCGGCATCGACGACCTGCAGGCCCTCGCCGAGCTGAGTGAGCAGCACAACGTGTGGTTCCACGTGGACGCCTGCCACGGCGGCAGCCTGCTGTTCTCCGAGAAGCTCAAGGTCCGGCTCGCCGGCATCGAGCACGCCGACTCGGTCGCCCTCGACCCGCACAAGGGCCTGTTCGTCAGCTACCCCTCCAGCTACGTCCTCTTCCGCGCCCCTGCCGCACTCGGCCGCTTCGCCCGCTACCCGGACCGCGCCGACGACCCCGACTGCCTCGACCTCGGCCTGATCACCCCGTTCTACGGCTCCCGCGGCTTCGAATCGCTCAAGCTCTGGGCACTGATCAAGCATCAAGGCGTCGACGGCATCGGCCGACTCGTCGAAGACCGTCAGGCCACCTTCCAGAAGATGGTCGACCTGCTCGAACGCACCGGCTGCTTCCGAATGCTCGGCACCTCCGACTTCTACCGGTGCGCCTTCGTCTTCCTCCCCACCCCGGTCGCCGAAGCCCTCGAACTGGCCACCCTGCCAGCCGCGCACCACGGTACGGTGCGCGACCTCATCTCCCACTACACCGCCGCCTTCGCCGACCGCCTGTACCGCGCCGGCACGGTCGTCTTCGATCTCTTCGCGCTGCAGGACCTCGCCGACCGCATCGGCCTCGGCAGCGGTGCCAAGTACCAGGTCATGGGGATGTGCGTGGGCCACCCGCACATCCCCGACGAGATCGAGCACGGAATCGAGCAGGACATCACCGAAGCGGCACGCGACCTCACCGGCCGCATGCTGGAAGACCTCGGCGCCCTGCTCACGTCCACGGACCCGATCGCCAGCACCCCGGGGCCGGACGTGACCGGACCGGCGGGATGGTGACCGCCGTGACCTATCCACCCGCGTTCACGATCGCCTACCTCGTCCACAGCGACGTCGAACTCCTGCGCCGCACCATCCCCAGCACCCTGGACGCCCTGACCCGCAGCACCCGCCACCCGTACGACCTGGTGCTCGTCGTAGACGGGGCAGAAAGCGCCCCGGCCGACGAGATCGTCGAACTCGCCCACAGCACCTGGGGCTTCGACGAAGTGCGGCTGCGCTGGCGCACCCGCCACCGGGCCTCCGGCGACCAGGCGAACAACATCCACACCCACTTCGTCAGCGACAAGAGCCGCTTCCTGATCACGATCGAAGGCGATGTCGTCGCCTTCCGCGACCCGAACACCACCGATGTCCTCGCCGAGATCGCCGAGACGTTCGACCAGTGCCCTCAGCTCGCGCTCGCCCAGCGCATCGACGACCATGACTGCTGGCAGTGGAAGCTCGAAGAGGTCGGCCCGCCGCTGAGCGACCGGGCCCGCTCGGTCAACCGCGTCTCCTCCCACTTCCTGATCTACGACACCCAGCGGGCCCGCCCCGTCATGGCCGCGGCCGGCGGCGTCCCCGGCGACCGGTTCCACGACGACGGCCGGCGCTGGATGAACTACGAGGACTGGCTCTCCCACACCTTCGCCCAGCCTGCCGGCCCCGGCATCGGCTACCTGCACCGCCTCCCGCTCCGGGTCTTCCACTGCGACGAGAAGACCGAGCCCGGTTCCGCCCACTACCGCCGTGACATCGCCACCCGCCTGCGTGTCTTCGCCGAACGCGAGCGCGCCGTGAAGGAGGAACTCGGTGCCTGACCACCGTCTTGTCCCCTCGCCCGTGTTCCTCCTCTCCCCGATCCGCTCCGGATCGACTCTGCTGCGCTGCCTGCTCGGATCCCACCCCGACGTCCACGCCCCGCACGAACTCCACCTGGCCGGCTACACCGTGGCCGTCGACGACGAGTTCACCGACCTGTCCATGCGCACCCTCAACTTCGACCGCACCGACCTCGAGCACCTGCTCTGGGACCGCCTGCTGCACCACCAGCTCACCGAGGCCGGCAAGAGCGTGCTCGTCGAGAAGTCCCCGGGCAACGTGTTCATCTGGCAACGTCTCGCCGCTTGCTGGCCCCAGGCCCGCTACATCGTCCTGCGCCGGCACCCGGTCGCCATCGCCGACTCCATCCGCCGCGCTGGCGACGCCAACGACCTCGCCGAAGCGGCCGTCACCGTCGACAAGTTCGCCGCCGCCCTCGACGAAGCCGCCGCCAACCTGCCGGGCGCCGTCCACGTCACGTACGAGCAGCTCACCGCCGACCCGGAAGCCACCTGCAAGGCCCTGTGCGGGCACATCGGCATCCCCTGGGATCCGAGCATGCTCGACTACGGCCGCCACAACCACGGACCGTTCGTCTACGGCATCGGCGACTGGTCGCCCCAGATCGCCTCCGGCCGCATCCAGGCCGCCACCCCACCGCCTGCGGAGGCAGACGTCCCGCCGCTGCTCAACTTCTGGTGCCAGAAGTGGGGCTATGCCCCGTGAACCAGCCGCGATCATCAACCGTCTTCTGGTTGTTCGGGCTGCCGGCCTCCGGCAAGAGCACCCTCGCCCGCCACCTCCTCGACCACCTCCGCTCCGAGCACGGCGCCGACTGCGGGCTCTACGACGCGGATGTCGAACGCGCCACCGGCGTCCTGCGAGATCTCGGCTGGTCACCCTCCGATCGCATCGCCACGATCCACGCCCTCGCGCACGCCGCCGGCCGGCACCAGGTCGGCATCGTCACCCTGGTGACCTCCACCGAGTCGGAGCGGCAGCTCGCCGCGGACCTCCTCGGAGAACGGCTCCACCTGATCCACGTCCACGCGCCAGAACCGGTGCGCCACGCCCGCGACGCCCTACGCGCCGCCCGCGCCTACCGGATCAACCCGGCGCCGGACGCGCCGGAGCTGTCCTGGTCCGATTCCGAACAGGCCGCGCTGGCGCTAGACACCACGGCCCCGCTCAGCACCACCGTGACCGCCCTGTGCGCCTTCGCCGTCACCGCCCTCGCGAACGCCGCTTCCCCGTAGGCGTCGGGTCAAGCGGCAGTCGGGAGATGCGGCATCGATCCGGCTCGCACGTGGGCCGTCTGCCGGCCGTGGTGCGAGGCGGCCCCATGCCCGCTGCGATCGCTCCTCGCCTTCTCCGCCACCGCGATGAACGCCAGCTCGGAGAAGAAGAAACCGCCCAGCTGGTCCGCCTCGCGCACCGAGGTGTACCAAGCCTCGATCTCTTCAGGAGCGACCGCACCACGACCGTGCCTTGCGGCGGACAGCAGAGCCTTCCGGACCTGGTCAACCCGATCCTTCGCGTGCCCCGTGAACGCGGTCGACCACGCCAGCAGCGGCTCGACCCCGACGAGGTCCAGCGGGCTGCGGGCGAGGAGCAGCCCGAGCTTGCGGCCGATCCTGCCGTCCGCGTGATCCATCCAGCTCTGCGCATCGTCCGCGAACGCGTGGCACACCCGCCGGTCGAGATCGGCGTCCGCGCCCGCGATGACCATCGAGTCGAAGTCGACGTGCGCAATGACCGCCCGCCCACCAGGCCGAAGAACTCGCGCCACCTCGGCCAGCATCTCCTGCGGGTTCGGCAGGCACTCGACGGTGTTGTACGACAGGACGGTGTCCACGCTCGCGTCGGAGCACGGGAGAGGATCACGCAGATCAGCGACGATCGTCGCCGTCGACCCCTTGTGGCCTGCCAAAGCCGCGTGGACCTTGTGCAGCGACTCCGCCGAACGGTCGATCCCTACGAGGGAAGCCTGCGGCGCTATCCGGCTGACAGCCCGCAGCGTCGGTCCCGTACCACAACCGAGATCAACAACAACCTGGTCGGGATCCTGAGGGCCAGCAAGCTCCGCAAGGCGCGCGTGGATCGGCTCAGCACTGTCGGACACGGCACTGCCCTCCTCCCCTGTCCGCGCCAGAGCCCGAGATGGCGGCACCAATAGTTCGGGTTTGCACCATATGACAGAGTCCGGGATGTCTCATCCCGAGAAGGGAACCCACCACCCGTGGACCGCCCCTTCGAGCCACCGTCCACGCTGGCCCCAGCACTGGGGCCGGAACGAGCATTCCAGCTGCGCCGGGGGCCGCGTCCGGCGCGCGCCGCAAGCGCTTCACTGCCCCCAGAGCCATCCCGTGCAGCCGTCCGGCAGCTCCCAGTCCGGCACCCCGGCGCGGCCGAAGGCCGCCGCAGCGCATTCCCGTCCCACCGGCTGGTCGGTAGGCGCGAAAAGCACCCCAAGGGTCCGGCAGGCCGCATGACTGCTGCTCGCCAGAAATCCGATGCATCCAACAACCTGCACCCTCCCGGGTAACGGCCGACCGCGGGCCGATGCTGCAAACCTGGCGCAAGCGGACGGCCAGTGCAGGACTCGGTGGCAGGGCGGCTTCGCGACACGAGCGGAGGCCGCGAAGGAGATGGACCGGGGCTGACTGCCGAGTACCGAGGCGTGCGCGAGGAGCGCAACCCGCATAAGTCCGAGGCCACCCTGGCAGGCACCGTTCGCTAGCCTGCAGCCATGCCCCTCGATCCACGCAACTACCGCCTGGACCTCGGCCGGGTCCTCAGCGTCGACGTGCCGCTCGGCCCCTTGGCACGCGCCACGCTGAGCTGCTTCACGGCTTCCTCCCGGACCGGAAAGCTCCACGGGGAGGAGACCTGCGGCTCGCTCCGTTCCTCCCGGACCATCCAAGCAGTGACGGTGAAACTAGAAGAAGCAGCAGGGCGGCTGTGCAGCACCTGCTCTTGGCGGATGTCTTCCGATGATCCGCTGGTCACGTTCACCAATGCGGTCCGAGACGTACTGAACGCGGCGTCGTATACCGGCCCGGATCCTTCGCCGGACGTGGACTTCGCCCCGTCTGAGGAAGCCGATGCCGCCGCCGCGCTCGCCCACGGCGACCGCCCCCCAAGCGAGGAGGGTGACGAGGCGGAGTCAGACCGGTACGCACGCGCCCGTTTCATCCGCGAGCGTCATTACGGACACTGGCGCCACCTCCACAACTCCATGCTGGAGAGCACCTCTGCCGTAGCAGCCTGCCCTTGGCTCTCAACATGGGCGGAGCCGACCCTCGACGCACTCGCAGCCGTGATCGAATCCGAGCGGCGCGCCTTCGCCGGGCTGCTTCGCCCTGCCGCCCTGCTCGATACCGCTGCCGTCACCCAACTTGAGCCACCCCGCGACCTCGCGTCGGAGGAAGGCTTCACCGGCCTAGGAGATCAAGCGGCGTCGGTGCTGCGCGGGGCCTGGGCCGACTGGGCCGCGGACACGGCCCGCTCGTGGCTGGCACCCGAGGAGGACCGCCCGTCCGCGTCGCTGGTCCTGCACGACGCTTTCGGCCAACGCCGAAAGGGCCGCGACGAGGCATATGCCGCGCTAAATGAGCTAGTCACGTCCTGGTGCGGGCAAGCCCGCTCCGTGGTCGCCAGGCACCGGGAGGCGCCGCGGCGACTGCTCGCTGTGTCGGTACCGCCCACGTCGTTCGACAGCTACCACCGTCGCTCCCGAGATCCGCTGAGCCAATGGGAAGTTGGGGTCCTCGCGTCATACCAGGTGGCCGCGAACTGGCCGGCTGGGACGGTGGCCCTACTCGTCCCGCAGCTGATCGCCGAGCGGCTCACTTCTGGCACCGATATCGCTATGCCGGTCACTGTGCTCGATACCGAAGAGACAGGACTGCCCGTCGACGATCTGCTCGCGCAGCTGGGCCCTGCGGCAAACTGGTAGGCGGTGACGACCGTCGCGTCGACAGCGGCAACCCACCTGCAGCTCTCCCTCTATTCCCCACTGGCACGAAGTGCGATAAATGCAACACGCCCTAGATTGTCTGGTTTCCGGCATGTATGGTGTCCCGTCCATCGCCGGGAGGTCTGGCGGATGGTGTGCTGGGGGGGGTACGTGGCGGGTCTGCAGGTGTTCCGCGTTTCTGATGGGGATGTTCGTCGTGTCGAGGGTGCCACTGTGGAGCTTGAGCGTCACCTCCAGACTCTCGTCGAGGCGAACATGGAGGAGATGCTGGGCGGCGTCCGCTTCCTGGCGAGCGAGTACTCCACCGGCCCGGTGCACCGGGGCCGAATCGACAGCCTCGGCTTGGACGAGGACGGCAGCCCGGTGCTGGTCGAGTACAAGCGTACGAGCAGCGAGTCGGTCCTCGCGCAGGGCCTCTTCTACCTCTCATGGCTGATCGAGAACCGCGGTGAGTTCGAGGCCCTAGTCGAGCAGCGGCTCGGCACTGGTGCCGCCGGGCAGGTGGACTGGAGCAACCCGCGAGTGGTGTGCATCGCCGCCGACTTCACACGCTACGACCTGGTGGCGGCGGGCATGTCCCACCATCGCATCGACATGGTGGTCTACCGGCGTTACGAGGACGACCTGGTGACGCTGGAGCTTGCTGCGTCGGTCGCCAGCGGCTGCGGCTCATCATTGGGTGGCCGGTCGGAGCGGACGCGGCCGGCTTCACCGGTGCGCCGGACGGTCAGCGACGTGCTGGCACAGGCGAGCGATCAGGTGCGGGAGCTGTACGGCGAGTTGGACGCCCGTCTGCTCGACCTCGGCGAGGGCCACTCGGTGGAGCTGCAGCACTACGTCGCCTACCGGCGCCGGCAGAACTTCGCCTGTGTCCGCGTCTTGGCGCAGGCGCAGGCGCTGGTCGTCTTCCTGCGCGTCGACCCGACGACGGTGCGGCTCCTGCCGGGCTTTACGCGGGACGTCCGGCAGATCGGGCACCTCGGGACCGGCGAGCTGGAGGTCCGGATCGCTTCGGTTGAGGATCTCGACCGGTCGATGCCGCTGCTCCGGAAGAGTTACGCCGCGGCAGCCTGATCAGGCACGGCAACGGGCCGCGCACCCTTGAAGGGTGCGCGGC